>JBGTDM010000351.1:0-4041 GCA_041748315.1 Pirellulaceae bacterium | reverse complement strand
GAACTCCAACGTTGGAGTTCAGCCTTTAGGCTGTCCGTGCGCTACCTTCTTCGCACAATGGTTGATAACTGAGTTACGAAAAACACGCTGAAGCGTGAACTCTAACAATCGTACCCAAAAAACACGCTGAAGCGTGAACTCCAACAATCGTACCCGAAAAACACGCTAAAGCGTGAACTCCAACGTTGGAGTCCAGCCAAGTTCCTCGATTCTCAATGGGCCCATCCCCGAAAGCTCGAGCGCCGTGACGCGAATCTATTCGTCGGAGAAACTGGGCGTCGATTTGACGTCGACGTAAAAGTTGCGGTTGACGACGAAGGACTCGATCAATGAATCCGAAGTGTGAATTGACTGCGTTGTGCCGGGTGTCAGTCGAGTAGGATTTCCATTCACCGACACTTCAATGGGATAGCTGAATCCTTCGACAACATTGTCATAGTGGTAGGTGACTTGATTGCCATCGATCTGATAGACGAAAACCGGGATTTTCGTCGAGCGCAGATATTGATCAAAAAACTTGCTAAAGTCGATTTCAGCATGTTCGCTGATGAACGACTCGATTTGCTCGGTCGAGACCGTTTGGTGCCAGAATTCCTGATTGAGACCACGCAGGATATTGCGCCATTTTTCATCATCGTTGATCACATGTCGCATGGAATGCAACATGTTTCCCCCTTTGTAATACATGTCACCTGACCCGCGCTGGTTGGTATTGTATTCTGGGATTATGGGTCGATCGTTTTGCACCAAGCGGCGGCAGCCGATGACATAGTCTTCCGCGGGCTTACGACCGAAATGATATTCGACAAACAGGTTTTCCGAATAGTTGGTAAAGCCCTCGTGAATCCACATATCGGCTGAATCGCTCATGGAAATATTGTTGCCAAACCACTCGTGACCAGTTTCATGGACGATGATGAAATCGAACAACATTCCGACGCCGGTTTCGCTTAAATCTCGCCCGCGATAGCCGTTCTGAAATCCGTTGCCGTAGGTAACCGAGCTTTGATGTTCCATACCCAGGTAGGGAACTTGCACCAGTTTGAAGCTATCCTCGTAGAACGGGTATTTACCGAACCAATGTTCGAACGCTTCGATCGAGCGGGGAGCTTCCTTGAACTGTCGTTCGGCGGCCTCCCGGTCATTGCGGAGCACCCAATAGGACATCTCCAGGGGTCCCCCTTCACCGGCATAGGTTTCGACAAAATTGACATAGTCTCCGATGTTGACATTCACACAATAGTTATTGATCGGGTTTGTCACCTTCCAAACAAACGTTGTTGTTGCCTTCGACTGATTGTGTGCAGAGGAAATCAACCGGCCATTCGCAACGACAACCAAATCTTCGGGCACGGTCACCGTGATATCGACACCTTGGTCCGGCTCGTCATAGCCATGGTCCTTGTTCGGCCACCAGACGCTGGCGCCAATTCCCTGGCAAGTCGTGGCAATGAAGTGCTTGTCATGCTGATCCTTAGCCCAGGTGACTCCTCCGCTCCAGGGAGGGTTTTTGCTTTCGATGGGAACGCCACCATAAAATATCTCAACCTGCTGAACACTTCCAACTTCCAACGGTTGCTCGAACATCACGAAATGGGCGTTTCCGTCCCGCCGAAATTCGAGTTCAGTTCCCTCAAACGTGATGCGGCTGATCTCAAGCGGTTCTTGCAAATCAATTTGCATCGTGCGATGTGGTTTCAAGACCTCGAAGGTAATTGTGTTCGAACCTTCGATCCGCTTTTCTTCGGGAAAGACTTCGATATTCAATGAGTAATGTTGCAGGTTCCACCAGGCCCGCTCAGCGGTGATCGATCCCCGCAAACGATTCTGATTATCGAATGACGAGGGGGTATTTTGTGCAGCCAAGTGGCAGACTCCGCACAGCGCCACCGCAGCCATGATCCCCAACCAAGAAATTTTCCCGAGCTGCTGGGTGCAAACGTACGATTTTCGTTTGGGTAAGTTCATGGTTGGTAAGTTCACGGTTATCGTGCTGAAAATCCGTTTTGGGGAAAAGCTCGACTCGGAAGATTTGCATTGACTCAATTTTTCGGTAGCCATTCAACGGGTTGAGGTTGAATCTCAGCTGCGGGGGGATTTCCCTGATCCGCTCGACCACTCCCTTCCAGTCGACTAATCAACTCGACGGACATATCCTGATTGCATAGGATTTGGCAACTGAGTCGAACACCCGATGCTGAGAGTTCACGAACTCGCAGTATCTCTTGTTCTGCTGCCGTAGTCTGGTCCGGCTCACCATCAATGAATTTGACTCGACAAGTGGTGCATCTGGCATTACCGCCGCAAGCATGCAGTTGATCAGTTCCCGCCTCTTCAACCAATGCATTCACCAAGCGTTTGCCGTACGGTACATCAAATGTGTCTTGGCCTTGAATCGTTAGCTGTGGCATCAAATTTTGTCCTTGTACAATTAGATTGGTGACGACGTGAGCTTCGTTGCAGATGGAAAATCATATTTGCGATTTTTGTCTCTTGGAACCGCCCGTTGGTATGGCGACGTTTCATTGCGTGCATCACCACGTTAAGGGTACTCAAACAGGTTTCGTTGCGAGCAGACGTTTCACGGTTCCCAAAAGTAACTGAAAACTCAAGATTAGTTATTGTGGGGATCGGACAGCGTCCAAGCAATCGGTATTCCTTGATTTTACAGTCTCCAACGACAGAAGGATTACACTTTGGGTCGAAATTCAACGACTTCGAGCGTGGTTCAGACGTTCAACCCAACATCAATTTTAGGGAACACGAAGGTCGGCGTGAACAATGAGCTCACACACATTTTCGGCGCAGCCGGAATTCACGCTTCCACGCGTCGAATTTTATTGAGAGTTTGCGGAAAAGAGTTGGTTCGAGAATTACTCCTTGGGAATACCTGCTTCGCGGATGATGGCGCCGTTTTCTTCACTGAGGATGAGCAGCGCGAAGCGGGTAACGTCCTCGAGCTTTTGATCGCTCAGAGATGCATAGTCAAAACGGCCTCGCAAATCGGTATAGCCATCTTTATAGAAGTGAACGCTACCATCGGCCTTCCGCGCGTAAACTTTAACATAGACCCTGTTCAAAGGCTTCTGGTTTTCAAGATGGCTTACGTTCAGTTGTCCAAAGTTCTCGATCAGTTGTACCTGCATTGAATTCGCATAATAAGCGACCGATTGAGTACGATGGTTATCACTGATTTCAACCAGCACATTGCGATTACCGAGTGACTCTGGAATGTCGATCATTTGACTGCGACGCTCGACGTCCAACTGGACTTGCTCGAAGTGGTTGGGTCGAATCAATGAGAAACCGTCGGATTGTTGTTGGACAAACGGGTTTCTGCTGAACAGCAATTCGATATCCATCAAATAGTAGCGGACGGTAATTTCACTGAGATTCTGATACTTCAACTGGATCTTGCCCCCATCGATTTCGAATTCGAAGCTGGGTGCCCTTGCTGCGGCCGCAGCCTGGCTCTGCGCTGGATCCTCCATGTCGATTGCATTGGCAACTCCAGATTCGATCTCGTCAACATGTGCAACAACGCTTGCAAACAAATCGCGCCATCGTTTAACCGGGTGCTGCAGATGACTTTTAGCAATTTCCGCAGCACGTGCCGGCTGATCCTGGTACATCGCCAAATAGGCGGCCAAGTAGTCGAATTGCAACCGAGATGCGAGATGTCTGACGTCGAGTTGTTCGAAGTGATGCTTCGCTTCCGTCACTCGATCCTGTAGCAACAGGTAATAGGTAACGGCCAAATGGTCATACGCATCGAGCTCAGGCTTGGCGATCAAGTATTGCAGCAACCGGTGGTATTGTTCGTGAACGGCTGAGTTGAGGACTCGTCGCCTCCCACCAAGCTGGTGAGCACGAGCATTTATCAATGGCCAAAACTCGCGGTGTTCATACCAGTGGCGATCGACCGGGTTAACCGTCAGGATTGGAGTATCAATGTAACTTCCAACCTGATTCAGAATCGAATTCGTGCGCGACAGGTAATCGCGCAATTGAGTCGATTCATTGTGCATAACCGAATACGAC
>JBGTDM010000350.1:0-4418 GCA_041748315.1 Pirellulaceae bacterium | reverse complement strand
CACCCTTTCCAGGAATTGGTAAATCCCGGAAAAGCGGTGCTCGAACGAGATTGAATTCTAAAGGTACCACGAAATTCGCCGCATTTTGTTACAATGGCTTAGCATTTGGGCGTGGACCTGGAAGCCCCCAGTACGGACCTCGCTGATGGAACACCGATGTCAGGTGGCCCCTCAATGTCCGTGAACGACGGTTCTCGGCGAACGTGTTCCCCTGTTATCTTTATGATTTCTAACGATTGATCAACGATTGATCGAGGTCAAATCTGCCTGGGCGAAAATTTAACTCTTAAGGTAAATAGGAGATGATTTGAACCTCGCGTTCAGGAATACCAAGGTCCCACTAGTGGGATTTTAAGGGTTAAAACTGTAAAATTTGAGAAATTGAAAGGTTTCGGGAACAAAACTGGCATCAAATCGCGTCGAACCGAAAAGTTCGCAATTTAACTTTGCTGTTTATAAATTAAGATAGAGCAATTGAATTAAGAGTTCGTGGACTGCAAAACGGTGTTGGCTTTGAGGCTCAGGGCCTGAAACCGATGGTAAAAATCCGGCTTTTTTTGAACCAACGGCCGTTGTCGGGCGGTAGAGTTGTTGTTTGGTTCCGCTAATTTTGTCTTGCGATACGGGTCGAATTTGGAGTCGTATTCGAAGGGGACTTGGATTGAAGGTTTTGGCTCCTTCGAAACAGTCGCAGACGGTGGCGAATTAGTGTGACTGGCATCGCTTGGAATTTCCTGACGGTTGAGGTCTTAAAATTTGGTTGCGTTTAATTTGGGTTAATAAAACATGGCGAAATCTAAATCGGTTTGGGGCATCGATATCGGGCAGGCTGCTTTGAAGGCGTTGCGGTGTTCAAAAAACGAAGACGGTACGATTGTAGCCAGTTCCTTTGACTACATAGAATATCCAAAACTCCTTAGTCAAGCGGATGCCGATCCAGATGAACTGGTCAAAGAGGCATTAGAGACTTTTTTGGAACGGAACGATTTACAGGGTGATTCTGTGGCCATGTCTGTTTCGGGGCAGGCAGGCCTTTCGCGGTTTTTCCGTCCGCCTCCGGTCGATGCCAAGACCTTGCCGGACATCGTCAAATATGAAGTGAAACAACAGATACCGTTCCCAATTGAAGATGTGATTTGGGATTGGCAACGGCTGGGTGGAACAAAATCGGATGACTTGATTGTCGATGCCGAAGTTGGTTTATTTGCGATCAAGCGTGATTCTGTATTTGCCGCATTGCGTCCGTTCAACGAAGCCGGCATTGAAGTTGATATTATTCAACTTGCGCCCTTATCGATTTTCAACGTGATCTTCCATGACGTGTTGGGAGAAATTCCTGAACCGGATGAGATTGATCCTGACAATCCTCCTGAAGCGCTGGTTGTTTTGTCATTGGGTACAGATTCAACGGACTTGATCATCAGCAATGGTGTCAAGCTTTGGTTGAGAAATATTCCAATCGGCGGAAATCATTTTACGAGGCAATTGTCACGTGAGATGAAATTGACTCATGCCAAGGCCGAGCATTTAAAGCGCAATGTGCGGCAGATGGCCGAAAACGAGGACGTTGCAAAGCGTGTTTTCCAGTCGATGCGCCCAGTGTTTAACGATTTGGTTACGGAAATCCAACGTTCGTTGACATTTTATAATGGTATCGAGAAGAACGCCAGAATTGAGCGGGTTGTATTATTGGGAAATGCAGCCAGACTCCCTGGATTACGCCAGTACCTGACCAAACAATTGGAATTGGACATTGTCAAATTAAACAACTTCAAGAGTTTGCACGGGGATGCCGTCATTAAGGAAAAGGCGTTCGCGGATAATATGCTTTCCTATGCTCCCTGTTACGGTCTGTGTTTGCAGGGGCTTCATTCGTCCTTGTTACAGACGAATTTACTACCAAAGGAAATTGTTAAGGAACGACTGATCCGAGCAAAGAAGCCTTGGGTGTTAGCGGCCGTGGCGGCAATTGTTGCGGGAATGTCGTTGGGTTATCTATTTAGCATTTTGTCTTGGTGGCGAGTCGACGAGCGATTTGCCCAAGCGGGCGGGCCTACATGGAAAGCTGCATTTTCTGAAATCGAACAGAAAGCCAACCTAAGTAAAAACTTTGTCAATAAGGATAGCGATCAGACGCAAACCTTGGTGCGACTCAATAAGATATCGTCGGAGCTTGCAGACGAAAGTGAATCTCCGGCAACGATGGCGGAATTCATGTCCGCGATTTACCAGGTGCTCCCCAAAGACGAACACAACGTCAACGGGATTCTCGACCCTGTGAAACGACCGTTTGATCAGCGCAATGAAATCTATATCAACAGTATTGAGACCGAGGCATTTTGGGATTTGTCCACTTGGCGCGATAAAATCCGCAATCGGTTTGATGCCCAGTTCGAGCGATTTCTAACCATTGAACAGGCAAGATCCGGCGTTCGTGCCGCACCACCGCTTGCAATCGTCGAGCATGATTTGACGACCAACGGTTGGGTTGTTGAACTTCATGCGCATCACTTCCATAATAATCGCGAACAACGCATGCGATCCGAGCACCAAATGGAGTTTGTGCGACGTACCTTGCTTAAGAATCTGTTGGAAAAGACAGTCAAATTACCGGGCGAGAAAATGAATCCGGATGGTACCTATGCATTAGAAGACTTCAAGCTGTCGGATATTGGAGTTTTCTATCCTACCGTCGTCAGCGATCGAGATATTGTTCGGGTAACCATTCCAAATATCAATGCTGGCCGAGCTCGTGAATCGGACGAACGAGGCCCTGGAGGGGCTTCACCACCGAGTGGTCCAAACTCGCAACAAGACGAAGATGACTCCGGTGACCAGGACGAAGTTAGTTCCGACACTTCCGGCGAATTGGATTCAGACGTAAAAGAATTTGAGCTGTTTCGTTATGACTTTGTCCTGCAATTAGCATGGGTGCCAACCACGCGAGAGGGACGCATTGAAAATCGAGCGGCTCGCTTGGAGTGGGAAACCTCGGAAGCCGCCAGAACTGAAAACACTGGTCGCGGATCGTTGCCGGAAAAGACAACGCCGACACCGGCAACTGTTAGGGATACGGACGTTGAAATCGCTGACGATGACGATGAATAGGTCGCAAAATACGTTGTTTTCGCAAAGCCATGAATGAAATCGAATCCTTTGATTATGGAAGAAATACATCGAAGTGTTGGAGCCATCGTGAATTAGGCGGAATCAGCAATGCTCAGCCTTGCTGCCAAAGAGGTGGAAATATCAGGGAGTGTTGATCGCGATAAAGCAACTCGACTGAGAACGATGTTTTATTCAAAACCAAAGTGTGCGAACTTTAGGAGAGTTCAATAATGAACACAAAAGATAAAACGAAAATGACGTTTGCCGACATTTGGGAACAGCGTTTCTGGATTGGATGCGGCATGGTCGCTGTCGCCAGTTTGGTGGCGTTTTTTGTGACCAAGATGTCACTTGATCGCGAACGTGCTGCTCGAGTATCGGCGGTCGACCGCAAGAAATCAGAAATTGAATCAGTGTTGACGACGTACGCTTCGGTCCCGAGCGATGTTGGTGAAATCAAAGTGCATCCCAATCAAACAACGCAAAAAGGGATGGAAAAAAAGATCGCCAACGTAGCGGATGATTCCGCGATTGCCTGGGATCTTAGATATGAGAGTCAGCAACAATTTTTACAATGGCCAGATGTTATTCCAGGCAATTTAAGGCAACAACTTGAACAAATTTCGCAACCGGAGATTGCCGAATCTGAGAAGTTTGTTTTCAAAGGTTGGAATCTAACCAAGGAACAACGGCAAACCTACCGTGAATCGATTATTAAGGTGATGCCACAATTGGTGGAGAAGGTCGGCGCAAAATGGAAGTTTGAAACACATACTGGTGTTGGCAAAAAAGTAGGGGACGGAAAAGGACGTGATGCCGGGGCTGGTATTGATTCTCCCGAGGTTTTAGCCACCAACCCGGAAACCGTTTTATGGAACGAAGAAAATCAAAAGATCTGGAATGCAAAACTCACGGAATTTCAAGGTCGAAACGGCAACCTCGATTCAGCGCCAACGACCCTGCAGATCTTTGCACTTCAACAGGATTTGTGGCTGCTGGGAGGGATCTTTGATATAATCCGACAGATCAACGGCGATGTTATGTCAAATGATCTGGCGAATATCAAGTTGATCGATCACATCCTGATTGGGCGCGAGGTCGGCGATGTGCAAAGCATCGGCAAAGTGATGGACGTTAAAGATGTCCCCAAAACCGCAACAGCTTCCAAAGCAGCACCAGGTGGAGGTACTTCCGGACCCACCGGTCTTAGTCAAGGGAGGCACTCGATTGCTTCCGGGGCAGCGCCAAAAAAAGTTCGAAAGAACGTGAAACAACAAATCGCTGCCGATAAGGCCCGAGCAAAAACCCCG
>JBGTDM010000349.1:0-20829 GCA_041748315.1 Pirellulaceae bacterium | reverse complement strand
TAAACTCGTTATGAAAATGGTTGACGATGCCTAGAATGCGCCCGACCGGTTCACCATCCTTCCAAGCGATAAATGCCTGTGAATCGGCACGGTCGTAAAATGGATGAGGGGAAAACCCGCATCGTTGTTTTTGATCGGATCGAATCGGTGGCACCCAGTTTGGGTCATTTTTATACAACTTCCAGGGGAGTTGCAAAAAAATGTTCTGTTCTCGCCGAGCCTTGACTGGTGTCACTTTGACCGTCATACCAGGTAGTCATCCCTATTGCGATTGCCACGCAGGCATGTCATGTGTTCCGGAAAGGACCATCAACCGTTAATGTACAGCGTACCCAAGTGCTACCGGGATGCGCTCGACTGCAATTTCTTACTCGTCAATGGTCTTACATTGAATGCGTTAATCCTACCGATATTTGGTGTCGGGCGAAACCGCAGCAATCGAAGATTCGATGAAAGTCATCAAGTCGAAGAAACGGATTGAGACGAGGCAGCAACCGTCGGCACCATCACGTTGCGGTGATTCTTGTCGCGATTTGACAGGAACTACCGACCGAGGAGACCACTGGCGATTCTTGGTATGGCTCCAAGCCAAGCCATTCAGTGGATTGAAAGATATTTTTGATGCCAGTTCGTTTATTCGACGGTGACGCTCTTGGCAAGGTTTCTTGGCTTGTCGACATCGCAACCACGCAATACGGCAATATGATAGGCCAGAAGCTGCAACGGAATCACGGTGACTATCGGTTGCAGAAACTCATCGACACGAGGAACATAAATTACGTCGTCCGCGACCTGAGCAATACGTTCATCCCCTTCGGCAGCGATCGCGACAACTGGGCCATTACGAGCCTTAATTTCGATCAAATTGGACATCACTTTTTCATAAATAAACCCTTGAGGCATGACAAACACACTAGGGGTTCGTTCATCGACCAGCGCGATCGGTCCGTGTTTCATTTCCGCCGCGGGGTACCCTTCGGCATGAATATAACTGATCTCCTTCAGCTTCAGGGCACCCTCGAGCGCTGTCGGAAAATTGTAATGTCGTCCCAAGTACAAAAAGTTGTTTGACTCGTAATACTTCTCAGCGATTTGCTTACAAACCTGATTCACACCAAGCGTTTCCTCGACCACATTTGGCAGGGCGACAATTTTCTCGATCAAGCGGCGCCCTTTGTTATAACTGAGGTGCCTGAGTCGTCCAAAGTAAAGTGCCAACATCGTCAATGCCAAACATTGCGAGGTGTAAGCCTTGGTGGACGCCACGCCAATCTCCGGACCAGCGTGCAGAAATACCCCCCCGTCGGCCTCTTGAGCGATTGAACTGCCGACGACATTGCAAATCGCCATTGTCATATGTCCCTGGCGTTTCATTTCTCGCAGTGCGGCGAGTGTATCAGCGGTTTCGCCACTTTGGGTAATGGCAAAGATCAATGTGTCGTCATCCATCGGTGGATTGCGATACCGCAGCTCGCTTGCATATTCAACCTCGACAGGAATTTGCGCTAAATCTTCGAATAAATACTCGCCAACTAACGCGGAATGCCAACTGGTGCCGCAGGCGGTGAATACAATCCGTTTGATTTTTCGCAACTCCTGTGGAGATAAATTAAGGCCACCAAAGACAGCGGTCGCATCGTCATCACTCAATCTCCCTCGCATTGTGTTGCGTAATGACCGAGGTTGTTCAAAAATCTCTTTGAGCATGTAGTGCTCAAAATGTCCCAAGTCCACATCGGAACTTTCCATCTCGAGTACTTTGACTTGGTGCTTGATTTCACCAGTGTCACGGTGAAATACCTTCAACGAGTCGGCCTGGATCAAGGCGATTTGATTGTCCGACAAATAGACGATTTTCTCAGTGTGGCCAACCAGCGGTGATGGATCGCTGGCCAAAAAATGTTCATTGTTGCCTATTCCTACGACCAAGGGACTACGAAACCGAGCGGCAAAAATCACGTCAGGCCAGTCTTTGAATATGACGGCGATTCCATAGGTTCCACGCAATTGTGCCAATGCGTCCCGCAAGGCCCATACCGCTACCTCGTTCGAGGGTGGCGCACCATTGGTTTGTTCGTTTAAACGGGACTGTAAACACGAGTCAATCAAATGCGCAATGACCTCCGTGTCCGTTTCCGAACGAAACTGATAACCTCGTTCGATCAACAAATCCCGCAACTCGTCATAGTTCTCAATGACACCGTTATGCACGATCACCAATCGGGAGTCGCCCCCCAAATGCGGGTGGGCATTTTGCTCGGTTGGTGCACCGTGAGTTGCCCATCGGGTGTGTCCGATTCCGATTTTTGCCGCGACACGATTTTGCGCCAGCTTGCTGGCAAGCGCCGCAATCCGGCCAATCGCACGTGTGATATGAAACTCATTGTTAGAAATCGTTGCAGTGCCCGCGCTGTCATAGCCTCGATACTCGAGTCGTTTCAGACCTTCAACTAAAATCTCACTGACATTTCGCGACCCAGCATAACCGATGATTCCGCACATGTTGATACACCTATAAAGTTGTCTGGAGGGTCGTAATACAAATCATCACTGGAATTTCGTCGCAACGTTTCTGCATGACCTTCGTTGGCGGAGGCATGATGTCGATCCAGATCACACCTAATTGTAACATGAATCGCCAATAAGGTCCCTATTAACAAAAGTCACTCTGAGCCGTGGCCGCCATTCTCGATTGATGACCGTCTGCGCCCACCGGTCGATCGGTTCAAATTCCAGCACGGACCGGATTGAGTCTCAGTCGGCATCAAAACAATCGTCGCGCGGCGAATCTCCGATTACGGTCGAGTTGTGGCCGTTTGCTCCGCTGCTATCCTTTGAGGTCTGCCCCGCAAGTTGCTGAAAATCGTGTCACGCCGACGGGTCGGATGTGATTCAATGCCGTTTGAATTCGTTGTAGTGAGTTGTGCTCCATTCTAGAATTTAGCGGCCATTTAGGAAAATGCCAACGCGAATCACCAGCTTCATTAAGTTTCCAATATTTTTGTTTAGACCATCCCGGCATGTAGTCCAAACTCGACTTGCCGATTAAAATGCCCACCGATTATTACCCCTTTGACGCTTGTGAGGCCAAGTTATGAATTCATCAAAACTCCATCAATCAAAGCAGACCAGGATGGATGCACCACCCGTTTTCTTAGTCGCTAGCGGGGATTTGCGGTTGTCAGCTAACCAAGTGTGTTGGCCAGCACAAAAACAAATGGAATCCGAGATTACCCAGGCAATCAAAGGATGTGGCTTCGTCATCAAGCGGGCGCATCCCTATGATGAAGCCAAACAGCACGGATTCATCGACTCGCAAAAAATGGGGATGAACGTTTTCGATAAAATTCCCAAGACCGCACCATTAATTGTCGCCGAAGCGGTCTGGCAATATTCGCATCATGTGCTTGCTGGTCTGACAACCCACGCCGGACCAATTTTGACAATAGCGAATTGGTCGGGACAGTGGCCTGGTCTTGTAGGTATGCTCAACCTGAATGGAAGTTTGACGAAAGCAGGAGTTCGATATAGCACCCTGTGGTCCGAAGACTTTTCTTCTCCGTCCTTCCAAAAACAATTGGATCGTTGGTTGGTCAAAGGTGAAGTCAAACATTCGACGACGCATGTCCAAGCTCTCAAACGAGTTATTGTACCCAAACGCGCGCAACAACTTGGACAGGAATTGGCCAGTCAATTAAAACAGGCCAAAGCCATCATGGGCGTATTTGATGAAGGCTGTATGGGCATGTTCAATGCGATTATTCCAGATCATCTGCTGCATCCAATTGGAGTTTTTAAAGAGCGACTGAGCCAATCCGCACTTTACCACGAGACCATGAACGTTGACGATCGGGAAGCCTCCGATGTGCGGCAGTGGATGGAATCTAAAGGCTTGAAATTCAAAACAGGTTCCGATGAGCGGACGGAGTTAACCGATCGGCAGATCCTCCTGCAATGCAAAATGTACATTGCTGCGTTGCGCATTGCCGACGATTTCGGTTGTGATACGATTGGGATTCAATATCAACAAGGGCTGAAGGACCTGTTACCCGCCAGCGACTTGGTCGAAGGGACCCTAAATAACTCGCTTAGACCGCCAGTAAAAAGTCGTGATGGCAAGCGGGTCTTGTATCGCGGGCAACCATTGCCACATTTCAACGAAGTCGACGAGTGTGCCGGATTGGACGGATTAATGACGTATCGAGTGCATCGGGCATTAAAGCAACCCACGGAAAGTACGTTACATGACTTGCGTTGGGGGGACTGGGATCAGTCTGGCTCGCTCGACCAATATGTCTGGGTGTTCCTAATCAGCGGTTCTGCCCCTCCGGCACATTTCATCGGTGGGTGGAAGGGTGCCAGCAGTCATCGGCAACCCGCCATGTACTTCCCAAGCGGCGGAGGAACCCTGCGCGGTATTTCGAAGCCGGGTGAAATTGTCTGGTCCCGAATTTTTGTGGAATCCAACCGTCTGAAGATGGACCTGGGACGCGCAGAAGTCGTAAAGCTGCCCGAAGAGGAGACCAACCGCCGTTGGCAAGCAACAACACCTCAATGGCCAATCATGCATGCAGTCACCTATGGCGTTAGTCGCGACCAGATGATGGCAAGGCACAAGAGTAATCATATTCAAGTCGTCTATGCAAACTCTGTCAAGGAAGCCGACGAGGCGATGTTAACCAAAGCGGCCATGGCCGAGTCACTTGGCATCGAGGTTAGTATTTGTGGGACTCGAAAAAATGGCCAGAACTGGAACTAAATAGACCGGACAAGAGTTTTCCCCGTCAAGGTTTCGAAGTTGTTTCCAATCCATAAAAGCCGCATTCACACTCCATGCCTCGCTCAACATCACAAACAATCCAAGCGGAAATTCTCGCCATCGGAGACGAACTGACCAGTGGACAACGCCTCGATACGAATACCCAATGGATCAGTGGACATTTGAATGAACTTGGGATCAACGTTGCATTTCACACCACGGTCGGTGACGACATGAATCGAATGGTGTCGGCATTTGCAATTGCCGTTTCGCGCAGCAACGTTGTGATTTGTACCGGTGGCTTAGGACCGACGGCTGATGACTTGACCCGTCAGGCCATCAGCCAACTCACGGGCTGCGTTTTGGTTCTGGATGAAGAATCTCTCCGTCACATCCGCGATCTGTTTAAAAGACGAAAGCGAGTGATGATGGATAGCAATCGCATTCAGGCTCATTTTCCAAAAGGTGCCGAGGTTATTGCGAATCGACATGGAACGGCACCAGGTTTCGCAATTCGCCTTCCCTTGGCAAATTCGTCGCCCGGCGATTCGTGCCTTATGATTGTCCTTCCAGGCGTCCCCGCCGAATTGCACGAGATGTGGGCGGAATGTGTCGAGCCCATTCTCAAAAGGGATTTTCAATTTCAGGAGACCATTTTTCATCATACGATTCACTGTTTCGGGAAAGGCGAGAGCGAGATTGAAAGTTTGATTCCAGATTTGATCGCGCGTAACCGTGAGCCGCTCGTTGGAATAACCGCCAGCATGGGCACCATCTCGCTTCGGATCCAGGCGCGTGCGTCCAGTCGGCAGGCATTCCTTACAAAGATTGGTTCCACGTTACAACAGATTAATCATGGAATCGGTGAACTTCAGTTTGGCGAGAATGGCCAAACCCTGCAGGATATTGTGATCGAGTCCCTGGCCAAAATGAATTGGACGATCGCAATTGTGGATATAGGAAACCATGGGTTGGTCGGGAATTGGCTTAGTGCCGCTGACCTGTCAAAACAAATTCTCCTGGGTGCGGTGACCGTACCGAGCGAATCCAAGCTGGCAACGTGGATGCCGACGTTTGGGATTTCGTCGGATCGAGAAACGTCGCTCAAAGTCCTTGCAGCACAATTCGCCACTCAATTTAACGCAACCATTGGAGTCGCGTATCTTGTCGGCTTTCCCTCGGACGGCGGTAACCCGGGAGACTTCGAAATCGTACTGGCCATGCATGGATTGGATCCCGAACCACGCATCGAACGCTTCGTGTCTGGGGGGCACCCATCCATTCGCGAAGATCGGATTGCCAAATGGATACTCAATCAATTGCGATTGGTGTTAAGGCATTGAATGGGTAGGTGCAAGTCATACCGGGTCCCAACCTGTAAACGGCGGATCGAATTTTGTTGGGTTGATTACGATTCCAGTTGCCTCCGAACGCAAATCCCCCATTGGCCTTCATTCTCGTCCACGGCGATTTCAGTTTCAATGAGATTGCTTTGGACGAATTCAGTGTGTTCAACCAATTGTTGCAAGATAAACTCAGCCAAGCGCTCAGCGGTCGTATTATCCAATGGAAGTAAGGCGACGTTGTCGGACGGAAACACCCAGCGTCGCTGTTCAAAAGTTGCAATGACTTCATCGTCCAGTTGGGTAACTTGAATCGTTGGATGCTTGAGCGGCAACAGCGTTTTATGGTCCAGTTGGCTGACGATCGATTTGAGAAAACGTTGGAGGGCGATGAAATCAGTGACATACCCGTGTTCGTTAAGTGTGCCGGAGACCTTGCATCGAACTCGATAATTATGTCCGTGCAACGATTCGCAAATGTTATCGCCAAACGTAATGAAATGTGCGGCCGAGAAGATCAGATCCTGCTTTTCAAGATCAACCTGGAAGGTTTTCACGCGGAACTCCCTGTGAAAATTGGAGGTAAATGAGCATTAGTCATGGTAATCATTAGTGGTACGGAGGAAGAATTCGACTTTGAACTAATCCAACAAATAGCGTTGCGCCAACCAAGTCAGCAGTTGTTCCTGGATTCCGACGATGACCATCGGCGCGCAACCAAAAGTCAAAATCGCTTAACGCATTCAAGTAATCCGTCGCATCACCGGATTCGTAGATGTTCAACACCTTGCCAGCGCGAGCCGCCGCTTCAAGACTTCGGGCCTTTCCGCATTTGCGAGCGATCAGCGTGTCAGGGACCTCGGCCATCAAGAATACATGCGTGATGATGATCGCATCGGTAAGACTTAAACCACGTTCGATGGTTGCCTGCAGGTATGGCCAACTCGTTTCCAGGACTAAGGAAAAATCAGTCGTGTATTGCTTCGCAATGCTGTCCCATTCACTAGCAATATGCATGGCATCCATGATACTGTTTGGAATCGAATCGCCGCTTCCGTCCTCAACGTCATACGGTTCGACTTTATCAAGACCACCCGGCTGAGCAAGACGAATCGCTTCGTAAATATCCTTGCTGTCCTGTTGATCTAATTTGCTGAGCTGTTCCGAAATGTGGCGTGGCGACAAGCTTGTCATTCGATCGAGGGCCTGTTGGGTCTTCGCCATTGGTGCCAGCAAAAGCAACAAGCCAAGATTTGTGTTAGTACGAGTGACGTCGCGAGTCGCCCGGATAGACTGAAGCACGATTTCTCCGACCCGCAAGAACTGGCATTGATCGAAGATTCTACCAATAACAACAGCGCTCGCCAGAAAATCAATTAACTTCGCATCAGCGAAGTCGGCGCTGCGATGAACATTTCCGGGTTTCGGCGCTATGGCTTCAAGAATACAGGCGAGAGTGGCCGCCGCACCGATCGTCAATGTTGTTGGTTGCTCTGAATCTGTCATTACTTTTATTTTGCATCTCTACCGACGCAGTGCACACCGCGAACCACCTGTTCTTTGAGCGCTTGTCCAAAATTGCCGCAATATGGAGAAAAAAAATTCAGCCCCATGGTCGCCGTGAAAAAATACTTTTCAATAAATATCGGGTCGACCGGAGCGAACTGCTTTAGCGAAGACCTGTAATCGAGTCGCTGCAATTGACTACTTATTGTACGATAGACCGACGTTCAAACCAACGATCGCTTAATTCAGGGGTTTAATCATGATTTTCAGATTTACAATCGGGGTGTCCATATCCTACTTCCTTGTTGTGTCCGGGGCACTGGGCCAGATTAAAGACACCGTGCAGATCGACCACGCGACTGCCACACCCATGTTCAGCGTGCTGTTCCTTCCCGATCGACTTCGTGAAGCTTCGTCGGACGAGGATGATGTCAGATCGTTTGAAGAATTGTTCGGACGTGTTTGGGGCTTGGATGCGTCGAAACTCGATCAAGTTTACCTTCAGTTTGATTTTGCTTTAGGCGAACAACCGTATGGTCGGCTGCCGATGTTTACACTGATGTTTCGGTCCCTTGACGAGATAGATGACCGGAACGTCGTAAATGCCAAACCGCTTAAAATGATGGAACTGAGGCAATCGACCTATGCAGACAAAGAGCTTTGGGTCTCAAACGATGAAGATGGGCCCAGCCTGTTTTTCCCGGATTCTCGAACTGTTGTGTTGAGTTTTGAAGTTGGTAATCAGGCATTGATCGATACGGTAACCCATGCGTCGACACCGGAACCGCTATTGTCCGTCAGCGACTACTACGAGATCGCGGGGGTGCTGAACTTTGAAGATCATTCCGACCACGTTCAAAATGTTCTTGAAAGTTTTTTCAATTGGGCTGAGTTCAGTACGGACGAATTCTATGATGCGGCGTTGTTGGTTAAACAGGGGAACTTTCGGTTTGATTTCAAATCAAATCGATGCATCGAAGCACGATTGGAAACAGCATCGGAGGAGAACGCCCTACGAGTTTCAGAACAGATCGAACGCGCCATCAAAGAGTTTCATGTGATCACCAATCAGCTTGTCGAAGCTGACGATGAACTTGATCCCTTTGGGTCAAACGGGAAGGCGATGGCCAATGCTCTGTTTCTCATTTTCGACAATGTCCAGGTGACGACAGTTGGAAATGACGTTCAGTTCATTGTCGAACGCAACGGCGGTATTCCTGAATTGCTCGATGCGTTGAGGGAATTGATGAGAGAGTTTTGTGAGGACTTGGATGAGCTTCTCGATTGATCGTTAACACCCTATTTCAGGTCGTCCAGATCGTCATGAATCGCCCGGATCACGGTTGCCGTCGCGTCTTCGACGACATAATGTCCTGCATCTTCAATCGGCACACATTTGGCATGAGGCAATATGATTTTAATTCGTTCCATGCATAGCGGCTGAAAACACCAATCGCGCATCCCCCATATCAACAACGTTGGTTGATCGACAAACTGACTCATATCCTGTTCGATCTGCTCGAGGCGACGCCAAGTTTCCTGGTTTGAACGCGTGGGAATATCCATCACAAACCGATAGACACCGATTCGATTGCGCCAATGATCATAGGGTGCGACTAAACCTTGTCGTATGATTTTGGGCAATCCGCCTTTGCGATTAGTTGCCATGCTGTTTGCCGCTCGGCTGAATAGATTGAAACCACGTAAGGCGATCGAGCCGAGCACGGGAATTCTTGTTAACTGAATCCGTTTTGGAATAAACGGGGGAGGAAAGATCGCGGTGTTCAGAAGTACAAATCGCTTAAATCTGTCGGGAATTCGAATTGCGGCACCACAGCCGATGGCTCCCCCCCAATCGTGGGCAACCAGAGTGATGTTGCGTAGATCAAGTTGCTCCACAAACGTCACCAAATTATCAATATGTTGCGTCAGACAGTAGTTATAACGCGGTGGTTTATCGCTTAACCCCATCCCGATATGGTCGAGCGCAACGCATCGGTGCTGACTAGCAAATTCCCGAATCAACTCACGCCAATAAAAGGACCAGGTCGGATTGCCGTGAACAAACAAAAACGGTTCGCCATCACCTTCGTCGATATAATGCATGCGTTGATGATCGATAGGCGCGAAGCGGGATTGAAATGGAAAGAGCGAGCGCCAATCGTCGCTGTCAGATTTAAACGGAGTCTTGTTATTCAAAGGTATCGAGTTGTGATTCGAGTCAAAAAACTGTTGAGAGCCTAATCCGATGTCAATGGTAAGTTTTAGCAGTCCCAGTCCAAAAAGTTCAGATGGGGGTATGAAAATTGGATTTTCACCAATAATCTGTTAAACTATTCTGACGAATCCGCGACTTAACGCTCGGAAACTGAATGACCGGACACTAATTTTCCCAACGCAGGGGTGTTATGAAATCTCACAAGTACACAATGGTCGCCAGAGAACAGGAACCACTCGATATCGATTTTGCGTTTGGCTTGGTTACCTACCTTTGGGGGAAAGACTGGGACCTGCCGACACTGCTAAAGAATTGTCAGGAGTCTGGTTTAGGTGGAGTCGAATTGCGAACCACGCATAGCCACGCAGTCGAACCCGACCTCAATGCTGAAAAGCGGGAACAGGTTCGGCTCCAGTTTCTTGATCATGGCGTTGTGTTGGTTGGCATCGGGAGTGACGAGCGGTTTGATTCACCTGATGGAGAAAAGTTGAAACGGGCGGTCGAGCGAACACGCGAGTTCGTCATCTTGAGCCATGACGTGGGGGGAAGCGGTGTCAAGGTTAAGCCTGATAGTTTCCACGCGAACGTCGAACATGAAAAGACAATTGAACAGATTGGTGTATCACTCAACGAAGTTGCTGAGTTCGCCGAAGGTTTTGGTCAACAAATTCGTCTGGAAGTGCATGGGTCCTGTGCCCACTTACCTGTAATCAAACAAATCATGGACATTGCTGATCATCCGAATGTCGGCGTCTGCTGGAACTGTAACGCTGAGGATTTGGCCGGTGAAGGGCTGCAACACAATTTTGGGCTGGTTGCGGAACGGTTGGCTCACACCCTTCACGTCCGTGAACTGAACGTGGGAGACTATCCCTACGAAGAACTGTTTAAGCTAGTTCGTGAAAGTGATTTTTCAGGATGGGTACTTTTGGAAGCGCGGACCCAACCACAAAATCCCGTCGAAGCGATGAAAGAACAATTGGCGCTTTTCCGGAAAATGAACGCTGAATAAAGTCTGTGCAGCGTCGCAACTGACCAATGGCCCCCCGCGTCGCAGTGTGCCGTATGCGTCAACATGCGGTTGCCAGTCACTCAATTGCAGCAACGATCTCCGGCACGAACAAGCTCCAACCCGTTACCTTGGCCCACTTCGCCAAGGTGAGTTTATCTGTTAGTACCGCGCACGTTCGATTAAATTCCATTGTGAGCGATTTGACGTGAATACGACCGACGATCGCTCAAAACAGAGCGGCCTAAGGATGGTCGTCCAGCACGTGTTTTGGTACGGGCTTTAAGTCCCATACCAAACCAACCCATGACATCATCACCAACAGATAGTAGGTCGGATCATATTGCCACCAGCGAAACCCGTTTCGTGCCGAATTCGGGAAGTGATGATGATTATTGTGCCAGCCCTCGCCGAAGGTAAACAGTGAGAGCAGGAGACTGTTACGACTGTCATCGCGAGTTCGATAGGTTCGCGAACCAAATTTGTGAGCTAATGAATTGACGGAGAAGGTCGTGTGATACAGGGCTGTTGTCGAAATCAGAAAGCCCCAGACAAACATCTGGAATCCACTGACACCCGTCGTCGGCCAAAATGTTCCGATAAACTGACCGGTGGCAAACAGCGCGATCGCCAAACATATAGGAACCAGCCAATCAAACCGATTCAGAAATCTCAGTTCGGGATATCGTAACAGGTCGGGTACATAGGTCTCGACGGTCACGAAGTTCTTTTCGGTCATGAACCATCCCATGTGACTATACCAAAACCCATGATGCTCCGGAGAATGCGCATCTAAACCAGTGTCCGAGTGATGATGGTGGACACGGTGATGAGATGCCCACCAAATCGGACCTCTCTGCACCGCGGCATTTCCCAGACAAGCCCCGATGAATTGAACTAATCGAGTCGTCTTAAAGGCGCGATGTGAAAAATAACGATGGTAAAACCCGGTAATGCCAAAGGCACGGACCACAAACAATCCCACTGCGACCGACACGACAATCCAATTCCAGCCGACGACAAACACCAAAAGACAGGCGAGGTGAATGCCAATAAAAGGGAGGCAACGCAGCCATTCGACGCGAGCGATTTCTAAGCGTGCTGGATTTTCATTATCCTCTGTAACTTCAGTGCTTACCGGCGGGATATGGATTTCATGATCCGCTTCGATCTCTGGCAAATCGACGTTTGGACTGGGTGCTGTCTCGGTGTTTGCGTTCACGGAAATTTGTTCCTGAAAAAAACCTAAAGTATTTGGATTGATGCTTCCGGTCAGGCAGAAATCATCCCAATTAGCAACAACTCAGTATTCCGTTTCCTTAGCTACGTCGTACCGAGTTATTTCAATTAAATTATCAAAGGTGCGAACTCCGCAGTTGTCATACTGGGAGCCGCAAACAGCTAAATCGCATTGCCCTAATGGAAATCACGATCTCAACTGCGAGATAAAAGGGAAATCCTTTATCGACTTAATCTCCAAACGACACTATCGTAGCGACAATTATCGCATTTTTGCAGGGGTTGCGGTAGCACACGGCTTGCCCATGTTGTGTAAGCCGCAAAGGTTAACGTCAAATCTGCCCGTGGCGACATGCCGTTCATGTCCATATTCAAAATCGTCCTCGGTTGCAAATGCAATTGTTCAATTGCGATTTTGGCTACAATATCGGCTAAGTCGCTATCTTATACGGACGTGCGACAGGCATTTAACGTACTCCGGTAGCAAATTGTACGAGACATATTGAGATAATATTCGTTCGATTTCGACTCAAGGGTTATTGGCAACGGCGGGTTGTCGTCCTGAGAGGGTGCGAACTGTTGGCTGCGAATGAAGCCGGACATCGGTTGTCACCATAATATTCGCTAGCCAATTCGTCTGCAGATGTACCAGCACGAAACCGCTTATAGAAATTCCAGTTGTCAAATGTTGTCCGAATTGCGCCTTTGTTCAACCAGCGTCGCGCGTCGACGCTGACCGGTCCGCGCAACAAAACCGGCCGTGTCAACTGGTTGAGCACGTCCGAAAGGGAGACATCTTCCATTAGCGGTAGCTCGGGAAATCCCTCCACGCTGACGAACATGGTTTGCCGGACGAAAATCGCCTGATCCCCATAGACAAGCCTACGATACTTTAGCCTCAGTGCGTTACCGGCCTCAATCATTCGAAAGCATGGATTCCAATGTACAATCCTCTGGCGGAAACCTCCCCAAGCCGTAGCCGGGTTTAGCAATACCTGTTCGATCTGCGCTATGGCTCTTTCAGGCAACCGACTGTCGGCGTGAAGGAACAGCAACACGTCTCCCCGCGATTCCGCTGCCCCACGATTTAGCTGCACGCCTCGGCCACGGACCGAATGCACGATCTCCGCACCAGCTTCAATCGCGATTTGAACCGTTCGGTCGGTGCTGCCACCATCACAAACGATCACTTGGGACGCACCTGACGCCCAGGCTGATTCGATCGAACTTCGGACATTGTGCTCTTCGCAATACGCGGGAATAATCACTGAGACATGCAAATTTAAGTTCCTAAATTCGAATTGCGAATTGAGCTGCGCCAACTATGGGATCAAGGCTTTTTACAGCAGTCGCGACGACTCGGGTCCCGAGAAAATGATATTGTTGGCATGAATTCAATCAAGTGTCACTGAACCAATCGTGGCTGATTGCTTCGGAGAGAATGTATTTCTAATCGTCATGTTGTACAATACATGTCCGGTTTCACCAGGGTTCGATGATTCGGAGATCTCGAACCAGTCGAAATGTACTCCCGCGATTAATCGACGAGGATTGGTATCCATGAGAAAAATCTTACAACCCATGATTCTGCTTGTTCTGGTCATTTCAACCGGAGTGCCAAACGGTGTTGCTCAGGAGGTTGCCCCTGCCGGTCAGTTACGCACGCTGAATGATTTCTTTCCACTTATTTTACCGGAATCCACGACACTCGCCGACTGGGAGCATCGGTCCTCCGAACTGCGCCGACACATTCAGACGAGCCTGGGTTTGTTTCCGCTCCCCGAGAAAACTCCCCTCAATGAAGTCATTCATGGAAAAATCGTGATGGACGATTACAGTGTTGAGCGGGTGTTTTTCGAGAGTTTTCCTGGCCATTTCGTTACCGGAAATCTGTATCGCCCTCTCGGTGTTACGGGAAAAACAGCAGGTGTGTTGTGTCCACACGGTCATTATTCCAACGGGAGATTCTATGAGAGCTCAGCGTCCGATGTCGAGCGCATGCTCTCTACCGGTGAAGAGAAATTCGCCGAGAATGCCCGCAGTCCGCTGCAGGCGCGCTGCGTTCAATTGGCACGCATGGGCTGCACGGTGTTTCACTACGATATGGTCGGGTACGCAGACAGTGTTCAGATTGCATCGAGCATTGCACATGGGTTTCATGAGCAGCGCCCACACCTTAATGGAGCAACGGATTATGGGTTTTTCAGTCCAGCCGCCGAACTGAATTTACAATCGATCATGGGATTACAGACCTGGAATTCCATTCGATCACTTGATTTTCTGTTGTCTCTCGACGAGGTCGATCCGAAACGAATTGGCGTAACGGGAAGTAGCGGCGGGGGAACGCAGACGTTTATCCTTGGCGCAATCGATTCGAGGCCCACCGTCGCGTTTCCAGCCGTGATGGTTTCAACGGGCATGCAGGGTGGTTGCACTTGCGAAAACTGTTGTAACTTGAGAATCGATACCGGCAATGTGGAGTTCGCAGCATTGTTCGCCCCAAAGCCGCAAGGGTTGTCTGCGGCCAATGATTGGACTCGCGAAATGAAGACCAAAGGGATTCCGGAGATTCGGCGAGTCTATGAGTTGTTTGGCGCAGAAAAAAATCTTGAATTTGTTGAAACGCCGGATTTCCCACATGGTTTTAATCTAGTCGCCCGAGAGGCAATGTATCGCTGGTTCAACGAATGCCTTCAATTGAACAGCGAGACTACGGAACGAGAGATCGAGTTTCTGCCTAAGGAAAGTCTGACCGTGTGGAACGATCAATTCCCCAAACCTGCAACCAGCGAACGTGCCGAACAGGAAGTGTTACAGCAATGGCGCGAGTTACAGTCTCAGCAAATTAAGGCGCTCGTCACAGTACAAACAGGTTTAAACAGCGGCCCACTAGAAGCGACTCAGCGGGAACTCAGGAGCATCTACCGGTCCTTGGTTGAAACTGGCCGATCGCTCGAACGTTCAGACGGGTCAGACGGCTTTGACTCGACCCTAAAAAGTGCCTTGGTGTATGACAAAACATCACAACTCGAAAGCAATAATCAACAGCCCAATCAAAAAACGTATCTGCTATTCAGCGAAGGTGGTATGGACAGCTTGCGTGACAGTTTTCCGGAAATCGATCGGTTGATTGAATCGCTGAAAGGAAATGATCGAACGACGTGCCGGATATTTGTTATCGATACCGATAATTTGACACCGGAGTCGTTTCACGAAAACCAGTTGGTGGAAAATGGTCGCGAGGCCGCCGGGTATACTTACGGATACAATCGCCCAGCATTGGCACGACAAGTCGTTGCGATTCGAGATCTTATTCAAGCGGTCGTCGAACAGTCGGTAACGGCTGGTTCAACAACGGTCCAGAACGTCACGGTAATTTCTGTTGATGCGAGTTCTCTGGCGGTTGCTTTTGCAGCTGCAATACTGGAAACTTCCGAGAACCAGAAATTAGATCTCGTGTTGCATACGAATGGCAGGCGCTTGGCTAATGTCGATTCGTTGACACATCGAGACTTTTTGCCTGGCGGGCTCAAGTATGGAGGTGTGCCTAGCCTGTTGACCTTGCTGGCACCAAACAGATTAATGCTGTTTGACAAGGGGGAGGATTTAACGTCGCTAAACGCGATTTACAACTCGCTCAATGATTCCGAACGATTGACATGCATCAACCAGACCCAATCGCCGAACGAGATTATTGAGCGAATCGTGAACTGGCTGGAATCGGATTAATTCGGAGCGTTGACGCACAACGTTGACGCACAACGATTTTGCGGCGGTTACCTATTTCTCGATTCCGACATCAGTCAGACCGTAAAGGGCAAACGTTGCCAGCCAATGTTCCCCTTCGTAATGACCACTAAACACGTATTTCAGTCCCATTTCGGCATGATCATCAGCAGCCCGAAGTAATCGTTGTTTCAGATCTAAATCGGAAACAGCCGATGCAATTCCCCGGAAACACCAAGCTCTCGATAAATCCAAACCTGCCAGATGTACGATCTTGCCATCGGTGACATCGGAGACTTCGACCGGTCGAAACAAGCTGCTGTCCCCCGTTTGTAACCTAGGCAGAAATTTGAGCAACCAAACCTGATATTCTTCTTGAGGCAGAATTCGCCGCATCAAATCAGCTTCATTAAGGCTGGGCGAGAAAAAGTCCTCCCCAGACGGTTCATATTCGGAATTATAGTTTTGATCATGGAGATAATAGTCCCGCGCTCGACCGATAACCAGTGCCTCCAATTCTGAATTTCCAACGATCTTGGCATAATCGAGTGTTTGACCAAGTGCAAACGCAGTGTCCGGATGCACGCCGGTCCGAATTGGATAGGTAAGTTTGGGAAGAAAATCAAAGGTGCGTTCGACCAGGATATCCTCCAAGGGTCTTAAATGGTCTCGCCAACGCTGGGCATCCTCATCGTCCCAGCTCTCCAGCTCACCGATCAGCCGAAACGCCCAGGCCCAGCCATACATTCGTTCAAAACTTCGATTATGATCTGCTCGAAAGTATTCGGCTTCTTTAGCTAAATTGACCGCCGTGAGATGTTCATTCAACGTTGCGCGAATGTCCTGGGCAATGGCGGAATCGGGATAGAGCTTCAACAGTCGAGCTAACATCCAATGACCATGAATTGCGCTATGCCAATCAAAGCTTCCGAAAAATGCCGGATGCATCTGCCGAGGCGATTGAACACTGGAGGCATCAATCATCACATTTGAAGGCTTATTGGGATACTCCTGATCAATCCCCTTCAGCACGAGTTTTGCAAAATCAATGACTTGTTGGTCGGTCAAGTCAGCACCGAGTTTGGGGGATTCCTGCATGGCGTTGCCCGAAACGTCCAAGAGACAAACACTGGTAAAGGTCACGGCAAAAATGGTGATAGACCACCCCAATCGGCCTCGAATCGAACGGCAGTCTTGCGTCTGAGTCATCATTTCGCTCCTGTCGATTGCTATCACTGAAATCAATAATTACCTGGATTAACTTGTTTGCGTCATGCGGCTCGCCGTACGGCGAATTTGCCAGATGGAGCCCCTGCCGCACGTTCGGTTGGGTGGTTTCCACACATCATTACGATTCTATTTTTATTGTTCCAGCAAGTCTTTTTAAACCTTCTTCGACTGATACCACTGGCTGATAGCCGAAGTCACGTCTCGCCCGCCCGATATCAAAATAATGGGACTTGCCCAACTGAGCTGCAAGGAAGCGCGTCATCCGCGGCTCGTCTTCGATACCAAACATTTCATGATAGGTTTCCAGCAACAAACCCAATCTCCAAGCCCAATAAAACGAAATCTTTTTTCGAACTGCCGAAACACCTGCGATGCTCAATAGTTCGTTGATGAATCCCCAACAATTGACCGGATCCCCATTGGTGATAAAGTAGGCCGAACCACAAACGGGAGAGCCAGGTCGCATCGCCTCGGCGGCCTGAACGTGCGCCAATACTGCATTCTCAATGTATGTTGTATCAATTTGATTCGTTCCATCGCCAACTCGCCTAAGTTGCTTCAGTCGTCCGCGATGGACCAATCGCGGGATCAAGTGACTATCGCCAGGTCCCCAAATCAGATGTGGACGGAGCGAACAGGTCATCAAATCGGCTTGATCGTTTGAATCCAGGACATGTTGCTCAGCCAGAGCCTTGGTATGCTGATAATGGCAGAGCCACTTTTTTGGATAGGGTGCCATTTCGTTCTGGTTGACTTGATGCGTCCCATCAAACGTTACACTGGGGGAACTCGTATACACCAGCTTGGACACGCCTCGATTCAAACAGGCTTGGACGACATTGCGAGTTCCGATGGTGTTGGTTGTGTGGTATTTTTTCCAGGAACCCCAGATTCCCGAAACCGCCGCGACATGGAAGACGCATTCGACGTTCTCAAAGGCGCGTTCAATACTGATATAATCGCGAATGTCGCCATTAAATGTTGGTACGTTCATTGCATCCAGCGATTCATCCCGTCGCCGAACCAACGCGCGGACTTCGTGACCGTGATCAAGTAGCATTTTGACTAAATGCGAACCAACGAAGCCGTTCGCACCGGTTACAAGTACTTTCAATGATGCCTCGTCAAAGTTCGTTGTTCAAAAACGGCTAAAGCTACAATCGACAACGCGGATTCGTGTGCTCGTCCACGCTCATTCCAGGATTTCTATGTCGTTTAAACGCGAGCGTCAGATTCGAAATCTTATTCATGGGCTGTTGAATGGCGGCGTCTCAAGCACAGGTTCTCTGCCAAAAGCGCGAAGGAACGATAGACTGCTCTGGTGTTTGCAACCGGTCCCGGTTTCACCGTCAATCTTCTTAAGTACCCATTAGACTAAAAATCTCGATTTTTTCAAACATGGTTTAAAATTGATTCTCGAGAATAGCAATTTTAATAGGTCAAGCGTCACGAACGACAAATCCTCTCATAATGCAGAAGCGGAGAGCAATCCCTGCTAAAAATGTGTTCGTTGGGAGTTGGATCTCCGAAGATTCCCTGGCTTCCGAATCGTTCCGCGAGCGGGATGGCTTAGCGAATACGAGGCGATCTAACCGGTTGCGACACCAACCCCGCCGAAAACACCCCAGCCGCAAGCATGAAACCAGGCGAAAATGAAACCAGTTATTGCACCATAGATAAGACCGTCAGTGCAATCTGCAATCAAATGCCGACGAAACCAGATCCCATGCATGATCAGTGCACTCGTGTGTGTCATCAGGCTGATCAGGCTGATGACACGAAATATTCGCCAAAACGTAATTGCCGATGGATCCCAACCCCAAAACGCCTCCGAGCAAGCAAAGGCAATCAGTGCTGTCGTGATGACAAAGTAGAGTAACGTTAAAAACAAATTAACGCCGACATTTGGAAAGTCATACACATCGATCAGTCCCCGTGGACCGATGGAAAACCGCTTATCGAAGTTGCTTTCGCCTAGGGGGTTGTTCGTCGCAGGATGAGGAAATGCGTAGTTGCCAGGTTGTATCTTCTGACTAACCAGGAATTCGATGAATTCACGCTCTTCATTCAGTTGGGTTCGATCCTGCGTGTGCAAAGGCAAAATCATCCGTAACACATAGCTGGTAAAGAACAAGGCTCCACCCGAAACGAGAATCGGCAACCATAGCTCGACCAACCAATCAGGCATCAGATTCTCTCTTCGTTTGAATCAACATTGAGCGAAGCGAGAATGTCGATGATCTCCTGGCTTTCTGGAAATCTTCCCGCTTGTTGCTTGGAAAACAGCAAATGCCCGTCAGTGTTAACATCGAAAACCCCTCCCCCTCCCCGAATCAATTCGGCTTCAATGCCAAATTGGTTTTGAATATCGGCCGCCAAACTGGAAGCCTGCGGAAGATAATTTCACTGGCCACAATACTCGATCGAGATTTTCATTTGGTCTTCTCCAGGGGTTTACTGTTGCCCACAACGGCATAATTTTAGACGTGTTTCCGCGAAACGAAAATCACCAGAATCTGGATTCCACCAACCATGAAAAGGAAGGTGCTCAAGAAAAACTCAACGGATCATCGAACCCGCAGTAAATCGACATCTCTCTGCAACCCCATACCGTTGCTTGAGGTCCGTCAATTTCAATTGCTGCTGAACGCAGGCGGAAATCCATCAAGCATTGTTGTTTTGTCCGCGTGCAAACACTGCCGATAAAGCATCACGAGATACTCAATTAAAATACGACAACGCGCCTCCACATCCATCGTGTTCAAAATCGTTTGTTGCTGCGCGACGTCCAAGTCACAAGAAAATGCAATCAGGTCGGCGAGTGTCCCAAGTGGCAAATCCTGTTCCACCATCGTTTTTGAAATTTGATCGTCGGGTGTGGTTGAAGCGACAAGTTGCATGTAGCTTTCCACGAGTTGATCTTGCAATTTCTGACCTGCGGAGTGCTCGATTTCAGGTTCGGACAGTAGATGTACATCGGCCATTCGAAATGGTAGTTCGGTAGCGATTTCCCGTATAATTGTGGCGCGACTGATCCCTTTCAGCAACAGATTAAATCGGCCATCTTCCAATTCAACGTGGGCAATGATTTTGCCAACTGTGATCACGTTATGGACAGCTTGGATGTTGTTAAGCGACGTTGGGCTCCCTTCAGACTTAAGCAAAGCCATAGCAATCAAGCCGTCCCCATCCAATGCATCACGCATCATTTTTCGATAGCGAGGCTCAAAAATATGGAGTGGCTGCAGGACATTGGGAAATAAAACAAGGTTTGGAAGCGGGAACAATCGCACGATACCCGTAAAATCAGGAATCTCTAATGCGGAACGCTGCAACGACATTTGTCGTCCCCTAAGAATTGAATGGAATCAATAAACGAATATCTGACCGACACCGGAGGTTTGGTTGAATCCCTGCTCGTGGGGTGCAACTTGATCAACCGATCAAGTTGCCTTCTCAAGATGCATCGTGCAAATCAAGTGTAAAATTGCTGATTGTTTCAGTTGAATAGCAGGTTTAAAGGCAAAGCCTCATTCACGCTCCCTCCATACAGAAACTCAACTTCTTCAACTTCTGGAAAGGACTTCAGTGCGATCAACGCACATCCTGTCGATCACTCAATCGTACTCGGTTGAGCGCTGCAAGGACATTGTTATTTTAGAAACTTTTCCAAAAACTTGAAACAAAACTCTCGTCTTTGGCAAAAAAACAAAAAGACCGAAAATCAACTTGACATTCGGTCCCGATTCGTATTATCCGATTGAACGGGAATGTTCCTTGGCGGCATTCCCGTCGAACT
>JBGTDM010000348.1:0-3545 GCA_041748315.1 Pirellulaceae bacterium | reverse complement strand
GGTTAGCCGGTGTGCGTTAGCACCCGGTTCCGGCCGTAAAAACCGGACGCGAGCGCGTTCCGACTGATACCCACCAATCCAAACTCTTAATATTGACAAAGCACTAGGGCATCGGGATCAGTGACGCTGATCAATCACTCTAACGTAAGTTCGATTGTTTTGAACTGAATCAACCCTGTCGGAAACAGGGACGTGATTTCCAATTGCAGAATATTTGGCGTGGTTTGAAAACAATGTCGCAAAATCGGTTTGTCGTCCTGCGCCATGAAGTCCCCGCAATTGCTGACAGGCCAAGTCACTTTGACTTGATGTTTGAACACGGAAATCGTCTGATCACGTGGTCAATCGCTGAATGGCCTTTGGTATCTGGGGAAGCGGATGCAATGAAATTGCCCGATCATCGCCTTCATTATTTGGAATACGAGGGGGCTATTTCTGGTGGTCGCGGGACCCTTTATCGTATCGAAGCCGGAATCTGCGAACTCCTTAACTCCGGTCCCAACCTGTACGCCTGGCGAATCAAAGGAGTTGATACCTTCGGAGAGTTAACGTTCGTTGAGCAGGATCCAAAAATTCATCGCTGGAGCGTCTGCTGGTCATCGCCCAAAACACTGGATTGACGAGGTCGTGCCGGAAAATCCCAAAAGGGTGATGCCTGTCGTCGTGATTCGTCAATTGGAACCGATGTTCCAGAGAGAACAACTTCACCATCATTAATCTCTATATTCTGCAACGTTATGCGACGGTCTCGAAGGTCTAAAAACCGATCAGGCAACTCTACAATCGCCACGGTGTCGCCATCACTTTGAGTCCACATCATATTAATTCCTGCAGAGGCACATCCTTTTTTGATCGCGTCGGCCCAAAGATCAATCGGTAATGGGACCAAGCCAGAACGAACGCGTTGGATTTGAAAACCAATGTGGTTTGGATGTTCCATGCAAAACAAGGTTCCGGTTGCCGTCACAATCCCTGAGAATCGAGTTGACTCGAAACGAAAAGCAAGTTGAATTTGATCCTGGCTAATTGCAACGCGGGGTTCGGAGATCTCACGAGGGATCGTGCCGGGGAAATTATCTGGTAACTCGAACGCCAGCCAGCCATTCACCTGGTCTTGTGAGAACAATGCTTGCCACTCAGTCTGATTTCGTACGTCTGTGTTTAACTGCAGGATTTGCGTTTCAAACTGTTTGCCAGCCGCCCGGTACGATTCTGGATTTATTGCCAGGGCTACTTGATAGAATTCAGGAATCTTCTGTGTCGAGCGGTGAGCATACAGAAAAAAAACACTCAAACCACCAACCACCAGGAATATCCATGTCAGCCAGATTGGAAGGCTGCGCGTACGTCGTTCGGACCTTGTTTGAATTGAGTGCGGCGCGTCCGGTGCGCCTGAGACTAGTTGACCAACCGTTACGACGTTATCTTGGTTCAAAGTAACTCCTCCTATAAAATCGGCGCGTTGATGCCTGATGAAAACTCAATTGTAGGGGTTCGAGACTCGAACTGACTGCGTACAGGATAGCGTGAAACGTGCATAACGAACAACAACGAAAAACGCTCCGGTTGATTTGCGAGACACTTAGTCCTCGTTTGCAATCCCTGCCAGCGTTAGAATTCGATATTCGCTCGAATTCCGAGTGCAATCATTCGGATGCAATCGCTGAGAATTCAGCTAGCCTCTACGCCGTTGACGAACACCTTATTCGCAGGCTGAAAACCGTTTCGTGGCGTGAGCAGGCTCAATTCGGCTGGATTTTGTGGTGGATCGAGTTGCCCTTCCTCTGTAAATCGGCAACCGGTTTCGTTCAGCCCTTTTCAAGTTTGAATCAACAGGCCCGAGAACAGGTATTGCGATCATGGGCTCGAAGCAATTTTCCCGCAATGCGACGATTCTTCCAAACGGTGAAGCGCATTACATTATTTCTTTGCTATGCAGCACCTCCGGTTGGAACATCAACTAAGGGAGTCGATGCGAATCCTACTTGGAATCGGATTGGCTACGATGGCGTCAATCGGCAGCAGCCACATACAACTCGATTACCGATTCTACAAATACCACCCCGAGAAGACACGATCACCTGCGACGTGTTGGTCGTCGGGTCAGGAGCGGGAGGGTCTGTCGCCGCCAATAATCTTGCGAAGATGGGGCGCGACGTCTTGATAGTCGAAAAAGGCGGATATTTCGAGAGCGACCAATTGGGAATCGGCGAGTTTGAAGGAAACCGTCAGCTTTTTGAAAAGCTCGGGGGAATGACGAGTCGCGATTTGGCGATCGTTATCTTGAGTGGCAGCACGCTCGGTGGTGGAACGACGGTGAACTGGATGACTTGCTTGGACCCTCCAATTGAATTGCGTCAACAATGGGCTACGGATTTCGGCTTGGAGTCACTCGTCAGCGATCTGTTTAGCGATAGTTTGCAGCGAATTCGTGATCGCTTAAATACGAATACGACCGAAAGTCTGCACAACCGCCAAAACCAGATTTTGCTGGATGGCTGTGAGCGATTGGGATATCGCATGAAACTGATCTCCCGGAACACTTCTGGTTGCACCGATTGCGGCTTTTGCGGATATGGCTGCCGAAGCGGAGCCAAGCAGGATACACGTCAGACATTTTTGAAGGATGCCGTCGGATTCGGTGCAAATATTGTTGTCAACTGTCGAATCAAGCGACTTTTGGTAAAAGGGAAGCGAATTGTAGGTGCGTCGGCAACGATTAAAGAACCCACCGGAGAACGCGACGTTACTTTTCGTTGTAATACAGCAGTTGTCGCGGGGGGAGCCATTCAGACGGCGGCCCTGATGCTACGCAGTGGGTTCAAAAATCGCAATATCGGACGACATCTACATTTACACCCAACGACGGCGATCGCCTCGTTCTTTGATGAGCCAGTAAATGCATGGCAGGGTGCGCCACAAACGGTCGTGTGTGATGAATTCGCAGACCTGGACCAGCGCGGATATGGCTGTCGTTTAGAGGTTGCTCCAATGCATCCTGGATTTGGAGCGATGGCTTTGGCCTGGGAAAGTGCAGCTCAACACAAGAATTGGATGAGCAATTTTTCGCGTATCGCAAACACTATTGTAATTACCCGGGATCGCGCCAGCGGCAGGGTTTCACTCAAACAGGGTCGAATCAATGTTCGGTATCGACTTGACCGATTTGACGGAAAACATCTGATGGATGGAGTCGCGGGGGCGTGTGCCATCCATCGCGCGGCTGGTGCCGCTTCGATTGTGGGGCCACATCAAGTTCCCAAGGTCTTCCATCGTGGCGGCAATTTTACATCGTTTCTGGCGGCAATTCGCCGTACCGGAACGGGTGGCAATCTGATTAGTCTGTTCAGTGCACACCAAATGTCGACCTGCCGCATCGGCAAAAGCCCGCGATCGGCCGTTTTTGATCCGTCGGGTCGCAGTTACGAATTTGACAACCTGTTTGTTGCTGATACGAGCGCGTTTCCAACAAGTACCGGTGTGAACCCGATGATCACAGTGATGTCACTCGTCGACACCCTTTCCAGGAATTGGTAAATCCCGGA
>JBGTDM010000347.1:0-8062 GCA_041748315.1 Pirellulaceae bacterium | reverse complement strand
CGGCGCGTTGACCCCCGCGGAACAAGTGCGAACCACAACTCCAGAAGGCGCAGCTCAAGTTCAAGAGTCTCACCGGCAGTTGTTTGCTGACTCGAACGATGAGATGCGGCAAGAGATCAAACAGATTACTGGGCGAAGTGTATGCGAGTCGGCGGTACACATTGAGGGGGGTTCCGGATCTGTAATTCATGCGTTTACCACCGGCGCAAGTATTCAAGTCTTCTTGTTAACCGTTGGCCAAATCGAGCCGAACGAAGACGTCAAAGCAATCGAGCGCGCCGAGGGCGAGGGACTCCACATTCAAGATGACACGGAATTGAGTGGTCCATTTTGAGGAGTCGTGGTTCGCAACGGGTGATGATTATTGCCGTTTTTTGCGGGAGTTCAAAACGCTGGTAACGATTCGTGGTGAAGTTTCGATTGTTGGTGCTGTGTGCGGTTAGCGAAACCAAGCGAAATGGTTTCGATCGAGCGCGAAATTGATATCTTCCCGAATTCTGGTTTCTAATACTTGAATGCCATGCTTACCCCGAGTAAGCTTTGCTGTAACGGGCAAATCCTTGGCCATGCGCGCCTCCATGTGTGTCGGCCATGCACGCTGGTCAAAAGGGATGGGCAACGCTCAATCCTGTTGCAAATTTTCCACTCAACACGATCGATGTTGATACCGATTACATCAGATGCCGAACTGCGTTACTGGCCGTTTGCGACCGGTATAATTATTCTTCTGAATATCGCTGCATTTATCACACAACAGCTTCTGCCTCCATACACGATTTATATTACTCCCGATCCGTCACAATACACGATCGATGAGTGGGAATACATCGAAAGCTATCTCGATGAAAATGGGGGTGTATGGATCGAAGGTATCGAAGGGTATTTAGCCTATGCCCTGTCGCATGGAGCTGGTTTACAGCCAATCCAGTGGTTAACGTCATTTTTCATTCACGCGGACGTCATGCATCTACTCGGCAACATGGTGTTCCTGTGGGTTTTTGGCCATATCGTTGAAGGCGTCGTTGGTTCCTGGAAGTTTGCCGCGCTTTATGTGGGGATGGGGGTGCTGCAGAATATCATTGAACAGATATTGTTTCTGGGTACATTTTCTCCTCCCTCGCTCGGTGCCTCGAGCGCCATTTACGCCATCATGTTGTTGGCGGCATGGTTTTCTCCTCACGACAATGTTCAATGCATTCTAATTTTGTTTATTCGTTTGCTGTTCATTAAAGTACCCGTGCTCGTGATGGCAGGAATGTACTTTGTCTGGGATGTGTTGGTATCGATTTACCTAAATTTTCAAATGACGACGGCGCTGTTACACGCCATGGGGGGAGGGATTGGCTTTTTAGTCGGCTATGTCCTTTTGAAAAAGGGGTGGGTCGAAAATGACAACAAGGACGCGCTGAGCCTAATGCGTGATTTACGTGGCTTGCCCCCAGCAACGCCGATCAAAACACCCAAACCGGATTCAAAGCAAGAATTATTGGCAGCGGCACAGGCGGACTTTGAACGAAAGCAACGCATCGCCATTTCCGCGAATTCGCTTGCGATGCATCTTCAAGCGGGTAATCTTAATGCATTGATGTATCAATTGAATGAATTGCGACGCAAGGACCCTCGATATCAATGGGAAGAATCATTGCTTTTGCAGGCGATTAATTTAGCGCAAAAGAAAGAGCGATGGGACGAAGTCGTTTCGCTTTCGGATATATATCTGCAACACTTTGTTGCCAAGGCCAATGCGATTCGGCTAAATCTTGCAAAGGTGCTATTATTGAAAAAAACGTTGCCGGTTCGTGCGCTAAAAATCTTGAAGCTACTGAATTCGGAACAGCTTGACGAGAAACAAGTTGCCACCTTTCAAAAACTGGTCCGCGAATGCCAACGCCGAATCGACGATGGAACTCTTGAACTTAGTGATGACTAATGCGCCGAACCCATGCCGGGTCGATCGTTTTCGACACATTTTGTTTCCATTTGGGTGCGCTTGCCCCAAACGAGTTTGCGCGATACGGATTGAAATTCGGTTGGCTCGACTACCGCTGTGTTTGATTTGATGTTACAACGATATCCTGGGATAGCCTGCGTTGTCGAGATGATTCCACTCTTGTGATTCGATACCGAACATTTCTGAATACTGACCCGCCGGAGATCGTCCGCATCTGGCGGCAGCAGCCCGACCGAAACCGGATTGCAGATTCTTTTTCGCATTCGCTGTTTGAGAGCATGGTGCTATCCAAGCCCTTTTTTGATCCGGCCGGATTCATCGTCGCGGAAGAGGGGAGCAAGATGGTCGGCTTTGCACACGCCGGGTTTGCCCCGGCCGCAGATTGGATGGACTTGGATCTCTCTGAGGGGGTGATCAGCCTGATATTGTTTGACGAGAATTATCCGCGGGAAACACGGTGGGAAATTGGGATAAAACTCGTGGAGCTGGCGGAAAACTATTTGATCGCCCGGGGGACCAAACAAATTTATGTGGGGAGTCGTTTTCCGGAAGGCCCGTTTTATTTGGGATTAATTGGCGGCTCACAGATACCGGGAATGCTTCCCAGGCAACAAGGGGAGACGTTGCAACTGTTGTTGGACAACGGCTACGCCGAAATTCAACAGATCCATATTTTGCAACGGCGGTTAAGTGGATTTCAGTCGGTGATCGACCGCCAACAAATCGTGATTCGTCGCAATTTTCAAATCGAAGCCGTGCTGGATCCCGAAATTGGAACTTGGTGGGAAACCTGTACGTTGGGTGACACGGATCGGACCCGTTTCGTCCTGTACAACCGCAAGACGAAACAGGCTGCTGGCAACGTAACTTACTGGGACATCCAACCGCTCTCGCGCGATTGGGGCGTTCGAACCATGGGGTTGTTTGCCTTGCGGATCGAACAAGACTCGCGCAAATCGGGCTTCGCGACTTTTCTCGTCGGTGAGTCGCTGCGTCAGTTGCAGCAATTCGGTGTCGGCTTGGTTGAGGCGCAAGTTCGCTCGGCAAACACAGCAGCAATTCGACTCTTCCAAAAATTCGGCTTCGAGGAAGTCGACCATGGCGTTTCCTTGTTCAAAAAGGTCGAAACGCCATCGCAAACGGGAAATAATGCACCAACCGGTTATTGATGAACCCGGCGGAAGATTTCGATTACCGTGCGTTGCGGCAGAAATTCCTGTCGCTGCTTTAACTGGTGAGGACCCATTGAACCCGCGAAGGTTTCGTTCGATAATAGGCGTTCTAGTACCGGATCCGTCAAGGAAAATGTCCGTTTTGATATCATCAAGTGAAAATCAGGAAACGATGACCCAAAAAACGACAGCGAATTCAGTCACTGAAGATACCTCAAACTCGAAAGCTCAGCAGGAGGCATCCGGCAACCTCAAGGAAACGCCTCGCGAGTGCATGATCAAAACTGAGAACCTCTGCAAGTATTACGGTACGTTTGCAGCGGTCGAAAGCATCCATTTCGAAATGCCTCGTTGTCAAGTTTGTGCGTTGCTCGGGCCGAACGGCGCTGGAAAATCAACGACGATGAAGTTGTTGACGGGATTTCTGGCTCCCACATCCGGAAGCATCACGATCGCGGGACATGATATTCAGACCGATCGAATCCGTGCCAGCGAACATATCGGCTACCTGCCTGAAAATGGACCCCTTTACGGGGAAATGACTCCGTTATCCTCACTGAGATATCATGGCAAAGTTCGAGGTTTGAATGCAGAACGCTTGCGAGATCGGTTGGATTACGTGGCCGATAAATGCGACCTGACCGAAGTCTGGAACAAGTCGATCAACAAGTTGTCCCGCGGCTATCGGCAACGCGTTGGCATGGCACAGGCTCTGCTGCATGATCCAGACATATTGATTCTGGATGAGCCGACCAGCGGCTTGGACCCGAATCAATTAGTTGGAGTTCGCCAACTCATACGGGACCTGGGAGCCACCAAAACGGTCCTGCTTTCGACGCATATTCTTCAGGAAGTCGAAGTGGTCTGCACTCGAGTTCTGTTGATTAATCAAGGTCGCTTGGTGTTTGATGGACCACTCGAAACGATGGCGGGGGAGGTTTCGATGGAGCAGCAATTTCACAAGTTAACCGGCTTTTCAAACTAACTGTTCGATAAACACAATTTTGAAAGGGATGTTTGAAATTATGTTGAGATTCCACGTTGTTTACGGTGTATTCCAACGCAATGTTAAACAGTACTTCAATAGCGTCATCGGCTATCTGTTCATCGTCGTGTTCGTCACGGCTTGCGCATTGCTGACCTTCAGTCAGCAGTTCTTTGCGGATAACTTGGCCAACCTGGATCAACTCAGTAAATTTTTTCCGCTCTTATTATTGTTTATCATTCCGGCAATCTCAATGGGCGTGTGGGCCGACGAACGGAAACAAGGGACCGACGCATTGTTATTCACGCTCCCCGTGTCCGATCTGGAAATTTTGATCGGCAAATTTCTTTCGGTGGTCGGTGTCTATACAGTCGCACTCGGATTTTCATTATCCCTGGTGATCCCCTTGAATTGGCTCGGACAACCAGACTACGGTCTGATCTTTACAACTTATGTCGGGTATTGGCTGGCCGGTGTTGCTTTGCTGTCAGTAGGAATGTTTGCATCGTCGCTGACACAAAGCGGTACGATTGCTTTTATCCTGGGGGCGTTACTTTGTGGAGTTCCCGTGCTGATTGGATACTATTTTCAGGGTAACGTCTGGCTGGAGTCGTTGGGGCTTCCCTGGCATCTGCACGATTTCACCATTGGGTTGATTTCGTTGCCAGGTCTCATTTATTTTACGACGCTGACCCTGTTCATGCTCTATTTGAATTTGGTTGTCATCAGTCGTCGGCACTGGCATCGAGGACAACAAGTCTCATTGGGCGGGCATTTTCTAGTTCGGATTGTGGCGTTAATCGTCGCCTTGCTGGCTGTCAACTTCACGTTCATTCGTTCCGAAGCGTTAATACCAACGCGTGCAGATTTCACGGCCGAGCGTATTTATACCGTCGATCACGCATCCAGGGTCACCCTGGATAAGGCGGCTGAAGCCCAACGACCGATCACCATTCAAGCGTTTATAAGCCCCAGTGTTCCCAGGGAATACGTCAATCTCCGCAACAATTTGATCAATATTCTTCGCCAATACGACCGGATCGGCGGTACCAATCTGGAGGTCCGATTGGTCAGTGTGGAACCAGCCAGCGTCGAAGCCACGGAAGCGAAGAGCCTGGGATTGGAGTCGCGCAACATTCAGAGTTTCGTTGGTGGAAAGAAGATTGAACAGGAAGTGTTCATGGGGGCCGTCATCACAAGCTCGCTGGGCGAAGTCATTCTTCCCTACATCGACAATGGCGCTTCGTTGGAATATGAGCTGACCCGAGCAATCGCCACGTCGACCGACGAAACCAAACGCATTACCGTTGGCGTTCTCGATACCGATCTGCATTTTAGCTCGTTCCGATACAGCAACCCGCAGACCGGTTTGACCGATACCTACGATTGGGGATTCGGCCAGACCTTTGATCACCTGAAACAACATTATGCGGTCAAGACGGTAGCGCTAGACGAGCTTGGACGGTGGGCTGAGTCGATACGGTCAGGAAGCGCCGGCCAAGATTCACGCACCGAAACTGACGCCGAAGGGGAAACCGAGTCCTCAGGTGAAATGGCTAAACAGGCGAGTGCCACGTCTTCCGACGAGTATCCTGATGTCTTGATTGTGGCGGGCCCCAGTTTTCTGGATAACGCATCCATGCTCGACCTGATCACCTATATTGAAAATGGCCAAGCAACATTGATCCTGGCCGACCCGATGCCCGTCTCGTTCCTTTCCAAATCTGCCGACTTCTATGGCATTATCAATGCCGCTTCACAACCACGGATTCAAACGACGGCAAATTGGGGGGTCACCACGGTAACGCCGGAACCAAAATCGAACCTGGGCTTATCCGTCAAACAGACGAACTACGCCGATTGTATCATCAACTTCGCAGCCAAGTTCACCTCCCCAAAAAACCAGCAGTTTGAGGCAATCTTTCGTTTCGTTGATCACAACAACTATTGGCGATTACAAATGACCGATGAAGGAAGTTTTCGGTTGATTAAGCGCCAGGGGGGAACGGACACGACGGTCGATTCCAAAACCATTCCGTTTTTTGATACCAGTATTCCGGTCGACGTTGAAATCGAGTTGACAGGAGATAAAATCGACTGGCGGAGCGGCATGTTGAACGGGACGATTCATGACTCGTTTAATCGCGATGCTGGCGCTCATGGGATTCATCTGGTTTCCGACGCGGTCACGTTGTCCAGCTTTAGTATTTCGATCGTTGAAACGGCAGCAACGGAGTTTGAAGACGCGAAGAAGAAAGTCATTTACGACGGTCGCTTCCACGGGACGTGTGCACTACTCTGCCAAAAACTGGGTATCGAATGGGATTATGATCGAGTTGTCTGGCAACGCTACAACCCGCATTACGGATTCATACCAGCGGTTGCGGATTATATGGCGGATACATGGCCACCCAATTACGGTCCGAAGGAAAACATGTTCCTGTTTGCAACGTCATACGCCAATCATATCGCTTTTGATCTGGATGACGAAATATCCCAAGGCCTTAAAGAAGTCTTATTCATGTATCCAGGGGCTATCCGAAAGCGAGCTGGAAGCAACGATTTGTTTCGCCCCCTGATCTCGTTGAAACCTGGTGACTCTGGAACCGCCGATTGGGAAGACGTGACAACGACCATTGAGGCTGAATTCGTGAACCGCTTAACCGGTGAACGGGAAATTCGCCCACTCGACAGTATCGTTACCGGCAATCCGATCGTGACGCTCGAGCCCGATCCGCCGGTTTTTCCTGGTAGCGACGAACCACCAGTGTTAGCAGCCAGAATCAGCGGCGAGCGATTGAATGTCGTGTTTATTGCCGACACCGATTTTGTTGGAGACTTCTATTACAAACAACTCGAGCCTGTTGGCCACCTCATGGACAATATTACCTTCCTCCAAAACACCATCGAGTCGTTGGCGGGAGATGTGACGTTTGTTCGTTTGCGGAATCGACGCCCATCTCCCAGGACATTGACCCGTTTTGAACAATACACGGAACGCTATCGACGGGAGCGAGCGGAACAGGAACAACTGGTTGAAAAGAATATCAAAGAGCAGCTTGATCGAACCGAAAAAGAGTTGAACCAGCTGCAAGAGACGATCGCTGGTGACCAAGACTTGTCGCTCACGCAAAAGGCTCAATCGGTCGAAATGGGTGCCAGTTCGGCGCTGGTTAAGATGAAAAATCGCAAGCGCAAACTGGAGACGGAGCGTGAGGAGAGCATCGAACAACTTCGCGCAAAGGAGCGAATTGCAATCTCGAATCAGGAATCACTGACTCGAGCCCTTTCCGTCGGTTTTGCGCCGATGTTGCCGCTCATTCTTGGTTTGGTCGTATTTTTCTATCGAGTCTCTAAGGAACGGTCTCAAGTCACACCCGAGCGACGAGCAACTCATCGGTAGGAATGCGCGCTGCTTCGTTGATTAATACAAGTTGGATGGACATTCAGATTATTGATTGATGGGAATGGACATTTTGCTGCATCAGGAAATCATTGATTATGGAAACTAAAAAGACAATTTCGTTTGTATCGGTCGCCATTTTACTGGTGGCACTCTCCTTGTTTGTTTTCTGGGTCACGCAGCCTGGAACGATGAAAGAATTTGAAAAAGTTGGAGAAGTTTTCTATGACCAATTTGACGACCCGGCACAAGCAACAACGCTCGAGGTTTCTTCGTTGAGTCCGGACGGAACCCTCAACCAATTTATCGTTCATAGAAAGGACGGGGTCTGGACGATCCCGTCCCACCATAATTATCCGGTTGATGCGACAAAACGCCTCGCAGAAACAGCGACTTCGTTTTTGGGCTTGATTCGAGAAAGCGTTGCGGACCGTCGCGAATTCCGACACGATGAGTTTCGAGTGCTCGATCCCAAATCCAAAGATGCAAAGGAGTTCACCGACCCGGATCGCGCCGGGCAACGTATTACGATGCTTGATGAACCGGGGGAG
>JBGTDM010000346.1:0-5970 GCA_041748315.1 Pirellulaceae bacterium | reverse complement strand
CCTATATATATGCAGTACCCCCCCCCCCCCGGAGTCAAGCAGAAAATTTTGTAAGTCCGGAATTCCTTACGACGCAAGGATTTACGGTCGGCAGCCTGATCGGGAATCGCGAGTTATTTCAGCGGCTGTGCCAACGGCGTTCCCGGCATGCCAGTCGCCACACAAACCCTGGACCGCTGGCGGCTGGGAGCAGCGGAAGGGAATTCCACCACCATCCACCACAACCAAATCCCAAGGAGGGAATGACCATGCCGAGTTGGACACCGAAAAGCCCGAAGGAAATACTGGAAGCCCAGCGTGAACGCCTCAACCGCCGAATCGACGAGAAGAAGGCGGAAGTGAAGGAACTCGAAGACCAGCGCAAAGGACTGGACCGGGCGATCACCGCGATGGGGCAGTAACGGGTCCAGGGTACCGGCACAAACCCGAACCGCCGTCTCAGGGAAACCTGGACGGCGGTGTTTTTTTTTGCGTGAGCGGGCTATCAACTATTTCGCGTTGACACTATCAACTATTTCGCCTTGACTAGCACATCTTCCATCGCGACAATAGCACGCTACGGATGAACTCAGAGAATCTTCTACCTGAAGACCTGACCCCACTCATGTCTTCATATCTGCTCGAAGGCTGGCACAGGGAGCGCCTCTCTTTGACTGCAGTCACAGTTCACTCTGTTGGCATCGTTGGAACACTGCGCGTAGACGAATCGTTTAGTCGGCCCGATGCTGGTTTTCATTTGACAGTGCCACTTGCGTTTGTTTGGGTCGCACAGCTGGCCGTAATATTCTCATCGTGGGATCATGGCCTCGCGCGCAAGCACGGCGAGATCTTCCTCAGGCGAATACATCTTGACTGCAGAAGACAAATTACCGACGTCAATGAAATAACGTTTTCTGTGTCGTATCGGCGAAAACGCTACCTACGGAATGACTCTGTCTACTATGAAGGGCCAATCGATATCGGCGATGGCGCGTTCATTGGGAGCGGCACTTTTGTCGCGCCACTGCCACCTGAGGTTCACGCAAGATATTCGGCCGCCACACCGGGAGGACTGATACTTGATTCCAGCAACAAACCTGCGAGATAACCTCCGGCGGCTCGTGAACGATCACGTTGACTCGCTCGATCTCATTCGAAGAATTGTAGATGGCACGCTTCCGATCAACAAGCTCCAGCATGTGGCACGAGTTCTCTACGCCGAGGCTAGGGCGTCGCTGCAGGTCAAGATCCCAGAGCGCATACGCATTTGTCCCTTGGAGGCCGTGGACGTGCGCCGTCTATGGTGGCATTTGCTTGAAGAGGAATCCGGCCACTTCGTAACCGACCACGACCACGCATCCCTACTGCTTCCGGTGTGCCGCTCGCTCGGTATTGCGCCAGCCGAACTCGACGCGGAGTACTCGCGCCATCTGTTAGGCCTAGAGGAACTACGGAAAACGCCAACCTCAGCCGTGACGACCGTTATGGAACTGGCCCAGACGTTTGTCGACGAGAGCGTCTTGGCACGCAAGGCGACTTTAGTTGCGGAGTCGCTCGCCTCGAACTATTCGGTGTCTCAGGCTGACCTATTCTACTTCCAACTGCACTCAACCGTTGACGTCGAGCACAGTGATCAAGTTTTGAACGTCCTCGCGTCGTACGCCGCATCTCAAGGGCTGGACGACGTAGCAGTCAATCGGGTCGAGATTTGTCTGGCAGAATTTCCAGTGTGGCTCGGCGCCGAATAACCTGCTGTTGAGACACATGCTCAGCCTATGACCGGCGGAATTTCAGCTCCCACGGAACTGCGGCTCGAAGTAAGTCCGCCTGTGTCACTGAGGTGTCTACATTTCAAGAACCTGAAGCGTAACGCTCCGAAACTGTTGTTTGTTCCTGGGTGGACTTCTCCACTCGAAACATGGCGGCACTTCTTGCCGAGCCTTGTTCGTCGTTTCGACACATTCTATCTTGAGTCGAGGGAAAAGCCATCGGCGCAGATTTCATCAGGAGTTCGGTTCGGGCTCAACGACTATGTCGATGACTTGGTCGCGTCGATCCGTCTGCTTGGCCTCGAGGAGAGTGGGTTCGTCCTGGTGGGCAGTTCTCTTGGTGCGACAACAATTCTTGCAGCTACTGCTGCAGGACGCTGTGACCCGATGGCGATCGCCGTTATTACGCCAAACCTAAAGTTCGTCGTCCCGAGTTGGGTGCCTTTTGTTCTTCGAGCGACACCGGCGAGGTATCTCGAATTGCTGAAGCGCCCCGCTCGTTGGTATGTGCTGCGATTCCGAATCAATAGCGGGGACGTCGGTCATCAACAGAGGTTTCTGGATGCTCTGGATGAGGCGCAGCCGTCGCGCCTGAAAGGCAGTGCTCTGGACTTGCTCGGTACGCCGCTCGCTGAGAGTCAGCTAGGAAAAATTGTGCGGCCGTGTTTGGTGTTGACCGCGTCGGAAGACCCTCTTCACGACCACGCAGACGTCCAGCGGGTGGTCGATGGAGTGATTGGCGCTAAGGCGATAGACTTGAAGACGTTTACAGCGACTCATGGCTCGCGTGCGTCGGTGCTTGTTGGAGAGTTCATTGACGAGTGTGTTGGCGAAGCATAGAATGTCTATGTATTAACCTAAAAAATAAGCAAGATGATAGACGACTATATTGCGGCAATTGTCGCCATCGTGAGGGAGTATGGTGTCGCGGCGATATTCGTTGGTCTGATTCTGGAAAGCACTATAGTCGTTGGAATTGTTGTCCCAGGGATTGTAGTAATGGTGGTGGCAGGATTTTTGTCTGCGCAAGGTGTCCTTGACCTGCGGACTTCGATCATCGTTGGGACTCTGGCTGTCGTCCTCGGAGATCAGTTCAGCTTTCTGCTGGGTCGATGGGGAGTGCTGCGTTGGAAATGGGCGACCAAGTACGCGCCGCAGATGGCCGCAGTGCGGAAGAAGCTCGAATCGAGTGTCTGGTGGACGCTGTTGCTGTTTCATTTTCCGGTGTATTCGCGTCTGTTTGTGCCGGCGATGTTGGGTGCATTGCGAATAGACGTTCGCCGTTGGTTGTTGCTGGACACAATTGGAGCGCTGCTCTTTACGTCGGCGTTCATGGGTGTCGGCTACGCCACGGGGCGCGCAGCTGGCGTTACGTTGGACGTGGCGCTCGATGCCGGTGCTGACGTGCAGGTGGTTGTGACCATCGTGATTACTTTGGTGCTTGTCGCGCTGATTGCGCGCGCGTGGTGGCGGAAGAACCGCTAGGCGGGTGAATGGTGGCTGTGACACACAGACTTCTCAAACAAGGAAAGCGGATATTGAGAATGCTCGACAAGCGTATAGAGCGCCACTCTCTAGTGCCAACCTCTCCGTTCATCGACCCGAGTGTTTTTGAATGGCCCGTACTCCTTGAGCGGAATTGGGCGACGATTCGGACGGAGGCGGAGTCGTTAATGCGTACGGCGACCGACGTTCCGCGCATGGATTCGATATCGCCACAACAGCAGAGATTGTCTCAATCAGGGGGATGGGGCGCGCTGTTTCTCTATGCGTACGGTGCTAAAAGCGTGCCGAACTGCCGACGGTGTCCAGTCACGTTTGCGTTGATTGAGTCGATTCCAGGGCTTAACCTGGCTGCATTTTCAGTGTTGGCGGCTGGTGCACGAATCCCACCGCACGAAGGCCCCTATAGGGGGTTTGTACGTTACCACCTCGGTCTCGTTGTGCCTAAGTCAACAAACTGCTATCTGCGGGTGGGCGAGGAGTGCCGATTCTGGGGACAAGGAGCAAGTCTCATGTTCGACGATACGTTCCAACACGAGGCGTGTAACGAGTCGGTGGAGCCGAGAGTTATCCTGATGATCGATGTGACACGGCCGATGCGTGGCTATGTGCGTTGGGTCGATAGGGTTATTGTGGGCGCCATCGGCATCTCACCGTACGTACGAAACGCAAAGGCGAATCAGTTAGCCTGGGACCTGCGGCAGGGGAATTGAGACCTGGTTGGCTGCTTCGAGTCTGCGGCGCAGTCCCCGCGCGACCGCTACAAATCCGCTACATCACGCAAACGGCCGTCCCGCGCGGGACGGCCGTAACTCGTTGAAAAGATTGGTGGGCCGCGGTGGGATTGAACCACCGACCCTCTGGTTAAAAGGCAGAACCCCCTGGTTCACGCACCGCGGAAGAATTCAACATCTGAAGAAAACCGGCGTCCCTCCTCAAGAGGAACGCCGGTTGTGTGTGCACTGGGCCTTCAGCCCAACGCTTTGATGGCCTGCTCGACCTGAGCGGCCTGAACCTCCAGGTCTTTGACTTCCTGCTTCTTCGCTTGGATGCGCGCCTTGAGGCGTTCGAGCGAGGACCGCAGAGATTCGACCGGAGTACGGGGTTGCCATCGTGCCATTTCAATACCCTCCTTTGGGTTTTCGGACAGTGAACGAACGTGAACGTGAACGAAGTGATATCTACTCGGCTGCTGGTTCGTCATCCGCTGCTGGGTGTCCAGGCGGGGATGCGAGTGGCGGCAGAGCGCGGTTGTGGGCATCAACGACCACGGGAGCCAACCGCGCAATGACGCTGCGGAGGTGCTCCTGCTGGACCTTGGCGTAAATCTGGGTGGTCGCCAGATCTTTGTGGCCCATCAGGTCGGCGATGTCGGCGAGATTGACGCCCGCCATACGGAGGTGCGCGCCGAAGCTGTGCCGCAGTGCGTGCACCGTGATGTGGGGGATTCCGGCGCGCCGACCGAGCTTCTTGAGCTTCGGCAGCATGTGGGTGTCGACCGCGCCGGACTTGTTGGGGAACACGAGGCCGTCATCACGGCGCTCGGCGTGGAGCGAGACGAGCAACTCGCGCAAGGTCGGCGAGATGGGGATGAGACGCTCGTCTGTTTTGGGCTTCCAGTTCCACTGGGGCTTTTCCTGGATGAAGATGACGCCCATTTCGAAGTTGATATCCGGCCAGGTGAGGTGTTCGACCTCGCCCTTTCGCATGCCGGTCAACAACACCGTCACGAACAGGTGGCGTTCGGACTCGTTGCAGACCGTGAATAACCGGCGCAACTGCTCGGAGGTGAGAAACTTCGGGACCACGCGTTTGGAGATGCGCAGCCGTTCGACCTCCGTGGCGGGATTGACGAACAGATGGTTGCGACGGACCGCCCATTGGAAGAACGTGCGGATCGTTTGGAGTTCGTAGTTGACGGTCCGTGGAGCCACTGACGGGCGGAACCGTTTCCGTCCGAGCCACCCGAACTTGGCGTTGTGCTTACGGCCAGGGGATTTGCCACCGGTTTGCGCTCGCAGGTCCGCCTCCCGTTGGTGAGCCTGTCGGTCTTCGACTTCGAGGATGCGACCGTTGATGCGCCGTAGTTTGTATTCCTCGATGTGAGCCGGCGTCACCTGCCGGAGGCGAGTGACCTCCGGAAAGTGGGGCCGAAGAAAGCACTCGTGGAAGGTTTTCAGCACGCGGATGTACCGGCGATTGGTACTGGCGCGTCGGTTGCCAGACAGGTACGCGATGTACAAACCCACGACGGCGTCAACCGTGCCGTCAGTGGGGGCCTGGCCGTGGAGCGCGAGCTGTCGGTTGAATTGATTGAGGACCTCTTGGGCCTCCTCGCGGCTCTTGCCGGCAATGAACCGTTGCCGGTCCGTGCCGGTGCCGTGGGACAACTCCCACACCCACTTGCCGCTGACCAGCCGGCGTCTATTAATCGTGGCCATGAATCACCTTGATGGACCGCTCACGCATCCGCGCGAGCGTGTCGAGATTGGACACGGTCAGTAGCTCCAGCCACCGATCGATGTCGGTATGACGAAAGCGGAGCTTGCCGCCGATGTGAATGTGAGGAATCCGAACGGATGCCCGTCGGGCCGTCATCTTGTAGATCGACCCGACGGGCATCCGCAGGTACAGCGCCACCTGTTGGACGTCCCACAGCGCGCGGTCGTGAGCGCCGTGGCCATCGGGCCGACCCGCGGGCTGACCCCCGGGCCGGCCG
>JBGTDM010000345.1:0-14469 GCA_041748315.1 Pirellulaceae bacterium | reverse complement strand
CCTGATCGAGCGATACTTGATGGCCCTGCGACAGGAGATGGAACTTCGGGACGCAGCAGGCTCAGTCGCAACAGTGTTCATCGGAGGCGGAACCCCCACGCATTTAAATGAAGAGCAGTTACAATTGCTTTGTGAGACGATTTTTGCCCGGTTCTCCTTAAAGCATAACGGCGAATTCACGATCGAAGCGAATCCAAATGATCTGACTCCCGCCAAAGTCAGCCACTTATCGGCATTGGGGATCAATCGAGTTAGCTTGGGAGCACAATCATTTAACTCCAACAAGTTGTTGTTTCTCGAGCGAGACCATACTGCCGAACATATTCGCACTGGGATCGAACAATGTCGAGCATTTGCAAATACCATTTCACTTGATTTGATTTTCGGTGTTCGAGGTGAAACGCCTGCAGTTTGGCAAGCCGATCTGGAGGCTGCCTGTGATTTACCAATCGATCATGTATCAACCTATGAACTCACCATCGAAAAAGGTACCCGGTTCTGGAACCGTGCTAGTCATTCCGAACGTCTCAAGACCAGTGAAAACAACAATGCCAGGCTGTACCAACTCGCCCTGGACATGCTACCGCGGGCCGGCTTGGAACAGTATGAGATTTCTAGCTTCGCCAAACCAGATCACCAGTGCCAGCACAATCAATCCTATTGGAATGGAAATCGATATTATGCGTTTGGGCCCGGGGCTGCCAGCTTTGTGGGAAGAACTCGAACCGTCAACCATGCCGGAGTACTGAGCTACATTCATCGGCTTGAGCAATCGCGATCGCCAATCGATCACCATGAAGAACTCTCTGATCGGCAGATCGGTATTGACCTGTTGGCCTTTGGACTGCGTCAAACCTCAGGCTGTGACTTGGATCGATGGCGGAACCTGACCGGAATGAGTCTTCGTGATATTCCCCAATTGATATTCGACAAATTTATCGATTGCGGTTGGTTGGTCATCGAGCGCGATGTCATCCGGCTGACGCCTTCAGGCCGGATCTTCGCCGATACAGTTTGCCAAGAGATTTTCGCCGCGAACTAATTGATTGACAATTGGGAATATAGGCTGGTAAGTTGACCAGTGTCCCTTGTGGGCTCGGTTTTTTTTGCCAAAACTGATTCCGGGAGAACTATTTCAGTTTCGCGACGTCAAAACGTTGTCAGTAATTGAAAATCGATCACTAACGTCGGTGATTGATTACAGAGTTATGGTTTTGTTCATTTACACAAGCGCAGGGAAAACTATGAAGAATTTTGTCCTCGTCAGCATGCTTTTTTTGGCAATCGGTTTTATCGCCACGCTTTCCGGATGCACGGAGCGGCAGCCACCCGTTCAGAGTACGACTGAAAACCCGCTAATGGGAGATGGTTCTGGGGGTGAGGGACCTGAAAAATCCGGTAACGTCGGGAAAATTGACTGATTCCACGACTGCCCAAAAAGCAATCCTTAAGGTCGTTGTCTGTGTCTGGAATTCGTCTTGCAAATGCGCTTCCACATAGACTCAGCCGTTTTCATGCAATGCCGTTGACCGTATGGCCAATGGCCTTGCTTGGATTGCGTCAAAGAACCTTACCTCGAATCTTGGTTTGTGTAAACTTATCGACCTCTAAGAATCAGAACGACTGTAAGGCAAGCGATCCTCGGCCATTGAGCCCGCTCGAACATTCCCGCTCGATAATTGTCGTTCGGTGGAGGGAATTTGCCCATTCCTCAGTTAAATATAGGATTGCCCCTTGTGGAAATGGGTTGAATCCGTCATCATCGACGGTCCAAAAAATTTCGGTTATTTCAATCAACTCGTTCGATTCAACAAACTAATGGCACGATATTCTGCAGCAAAGGGCCGAGTCAATCGTCGGCTTGGGGCTTTGATCTATGAAAATAACGGCGCCGCCAAAGCGATGGAGCGTCGCGGCAATCAGCCACCCGGAATGCATACTCGCGGTCGTCGTTCGTCAAACTACGGTTTGGCGTTGATGGAAAAACAAAAGATCAAGCATTATTACGGACTCGGTGAAAAACAATTGCGCCGCTATTTCAACAAGGCGACGCGAATGAAGGGGAACACCGGCGAGAATTTGCTGTTGATGTGCGAGCAAAGACTGGACAATATCGTGCGCCGAATCGGACTTGCAAAAACCCGTCCGCAAGCTCGACAGGGTGTCGCCCACGGACATTTTCAAGTCAATGGTGTCAAGGTCGACCGCCCTTCGTATCAGTTGCGACCCAGCGATGTCATTACGGTCCGCAATCGATCGAATTTGCGAAATGTCTATCAGGGTATCGCTGCCATGGGGGTCGAGGGAACTGGAATTGAATGGGTATCGTATGACAACGAAACGTTGACGGCGACGGTACATGGCGTCCCCGGTCCTTCGGATATCAGTCTACCGGTTGACGTCAATACCGTCGTGGAATTCATGTCGCGATAAGCGGTAAAGCAGCGAACGATGGTTTGAAACGCCAGCAGCATCGATTTTGCATTTGAATTGTCATCGTCGCAAAGAGTTTGCGTTTACAATTCGCATTGGCGTATCCTGATCGAGCCTAATGGCTGGGAATACGTAGAGAGATGCCCATGGCTGTTTGCGTCACTTTGTCGCCAGCTAAGTGATTATTCTCGTACCCTTTGGGTGGTCGCAAAAGCCTCGGACTTCCCTGTTCAATGGGAAATTTTGGCAGATCGGTCATTGATATTGAAAGGTTCTCTCGCGAGGCTTTTCCGAGTCCGAATGAAGCCGTCGAATGTCACGTGCCGCAATGGAACGATGTTGGAAAGGTGGCAGGTGCCGAACGCATTTTTAGATCGCTTGCGATACAAGGGTTTGCGCCGGTTTGGTATTTGTTAAATTCATCTTGTGGCGCAATTTATTAAACAACCCGTCATGAATTTCTCCTTATGAGGAGAGAGTTGCAACCTGAAACTAGCTTTAACATTTTGCTTTCAAGGGATCAAGAAAACCGGAACGAGCGTTTTCTCGCCATGAATTCCTGTTGGTCGACAAGGTTCATGGTGCGAACCTTCGGTTTTGTCGAATCTTGTGGGCATGATTCTAGAGGATAAAGATAACATGCATTCAAGATTAGTTGTCATTGGGGGTGGTCCAGGCGGCTATGCCGCCGCGTTTCTGGCGGCCGACGAAGGTATCGAGGTTACCTTGATCGAGGCTGAATCAAGGCTGGGAGGGACCTGTCTGCTTCGCGGTTGCATCCCTTCGAAGGCGTTGCTTCATGTTGCCAAAGTGATCTCGGAAGTCGAGGAACTCAAAGCTGAATGGGGGGTCAACTTCGGCGATGCCACTATTGCACTCGATCAATTACGGGAACGAAAAGAGAAAGTAATTTCGACGTTATCCGGCGGACTTGGACAATTGGCCAAACGGCGCAATGTCAATGTAATTCATGGCCATGCCAAGTTCATCAACTCCACAACACTTGACATCAGTGGCGGAACTGAATCCACGCCTGCCGATGGCAGATTGACCTTTGACCATTGCGTCATCGCCACCGGAAGCGTTCCAGCAATGCCGGCAGCATTTGACCTTGGCAATGACCGGGTAATCGATTCGACCGGTGCCTTAGAGTTAAAGGACATTCCCAAAACGATGCTGGTCGTTGGTGGCGGCTACATTGGCTTGGAGATGGGCACTGTCTATGCACAACTCGGAACACAAGTGAGTGTTGTTGAACTCTTGGACGGGTTGCTCATGGGCGCAGATCGAGATCTGGTTCGACCACTCGCCAAAAAATTGAAAACGCTCTTCGAGGATCGGATCTTTTTGAATACGAAAGTTGGCTCGTTGGGTATGAAGGGAGCGAAAGTCGAGGTCGCGTTTGAAGGACCAGGGAAATTTGGTACAGAGCTTTACGATACGGTGTTGGTCTCAGTTGGACGACGGCCTCGCACCGAACGACTGGGCCTCGACAATACCAAATGCCAACTTGATCAACGGGGTTTTATCAGACATGACGATCAGTTAAGAACCGACGATCCAAATATCTTCGTGATTGGCGATGCAGCAGGCGAACCGATGCTCGCGCACAAGGCGACGCACGAAGGGCGAATTGCTGTCGAAACCATAGCAGGCAAAAACGTCATATTCGATAAACGTGCCATTCCAGCAGTCGTGTTTACTGATCCTGAGGTCGCTTGGGCCGGCGTCACCGAAGAGCAAGCCAAGGCCGAAGGAAAACAGGTCGAAATCGCGACCTATCCTTGGGCTGCTAGTGGACGAGCTCAAGCGATCGGGCGCACTGAGGGGCTCACAAAATGGATCATCGATCCAGAAACCGACTGCGTTATCGGGTGTGGAATTGTCGGGCCTAATGCCGGAGAATTAATTGCCGAAGCGGTGTTGGCGATAGAAATGAGTTGTGAAGTTCGAGATATTACCGAATCCGTACACGCACACCCGACGTTGAGCGAGACCTTGATGAACGCCGGCGAGGTCTACTTTGGTACGGCAACTGAGATCTTCAAACCCAGGAAACAACGTTCCTGACCGGCAGTCGAATGTCTCCGGTTATGTCGGCAACAAATGATGCCACGCGGTTGTTCCATCTGTGGATAGATTTAGGATCCTACCTAGGTCGATTCAACGTTATCGCCGCGTTAGGTGCGAAGCTATCTGGCATTAATGGAGAAGCAACCCAGGCATTACGGTTCATCGGAATTGCAACGGTTACTGTCACGGCCGTCACCGAGTTATTGAGAACGGGCGGATCGATTGTCACGACTGCGTCGCGCACGCCCAGTCTGGACAAAAATGTCGCGACCTCCTGACCGACCTGTTCGGTTGTCGAGTTCCACACCATTCCACGCCTTGCTCCCTTATACGCTGCATGTTGTGCGGTGTCTCGCAACATGAAGGCTTGAGTAAATGCCATTAGCGTGATAAAGAAAAGCAGAATTAACGGGAACACAAGTACAAACTCGACCGTGGTCGCTCCGTCGCGAGTATTGCGACGGTGGGGCTGGCGATGTTGCGACACCGTCCGAATCCGTACCGGTCTGTTTTTGCTTACGCAATCGCGGTCAAAATTGTCCATGGTTAAGCTCACTTATTCCACAAAAACGCCTGGTGGAGTATTGGCGATCTCGATAAAAATGCTGCGCAGCTCTTCACCCGTTGCTGCATGGAAGTGTTTTCCGCGTCCTTCTTTTGCGGTTAGAACCATTGCGTCGATTTCGGCACCATTACTGAAAGTAATCGTGAAGACCTCGATACCCTGCTCCGCTGCATCGCGCGCGGCGAGCCATGGTTCACGGCCGACATTATACTGGCCGTCGGTCATCAGAATCATCGTTTTGAATGCATAGGGCCGAGACGAGTTGCCTAACAACACTTGAGCGCCAAGGTCGATTCCGGCCGCGATATTGGTGCCACCCATGATTGGAAATTCGAACTTGTACTTGTTATCCAATTTTTGAACCGCTTCGAGGTAGTTATACGAAGGTTGTGATTCAACGCTGGAACTTGTCGTTGTGAATTGGCGACGAACCAACGAGTGGTCGTACCGATATTCGGTCACTGCTGACGAATAGCTGACGATCGAAAACAGTTCATGTTGTTGAGTGTTCGGAATTTCTGCCGCCAAGGCATAGATGGCGGGCATCATATCTGACCAACGACTGTTTTCAGGATGTGGCCAGGCCCACCACCATTGATTGCAGCGGTCTTGCAAGTATGGGTCAGAACTGTTCGCCATCTTATTTTCTGGATGCCACTCTTTGGATTGATGCCACCAATCCGTGGTGAGATCAAATGTCATGGAACCCGATCGGTCGACCACCAGGCAAATATCTCGTTCCACGTTGGCGACGGTGGCTTTTCCATTGACCAATAACGCTCGTAAGGGCTGGCCAAAAACGATGATTCCCGAAGGAACTTCGGTCCCGACACGAATGCTGTTAACAGGAAGATCCCCCGGAGTGAAATCTGCGATGTGATTGAAGAACCTGGTCGTGCCGAATTCGATTTGTACTTCAGCTTGGTTCGTGTCGAGTTTTTTGCCGGTTGATGTGATGCTGCCATGCTGCCAATTGTCAAGGGCCAACGCTCGTGCTCGATCTTCAATCGTGACCAAGCTGACTTCACGGGAAATCGCATTGGCACCCCACATGGCAGCTAAGTCCGATGAGACCTGCGTCGCGACCTCATTTCTTTCAAGATTAGCTAAGCTGAGTGCAAAAAAGCTGATGATGATCAATGGTACAATCATCGCCATGATCAGAATCGCCGATGCACCGTGACGAACGAGCCTTAATTGTTTCTTCGACGCGGGCATAGCTTAGCCCTCCTTTCGGTAGTAAACTTCGCTGCTGCGAATTGTTGATTCGAAAGATAGATGGAAAGGAAGAGGAAGTCGGTTTTGAGTCAACGGCGCGGAACCCCGAAGCCAGAAGAGCTGATCCGTGTTCAGATTGTCGTAGTCGACGTTGTTCGCAAATTCGAGCTGGGCATTCCTTATGCCAAACGCATCGACATATTCATGAAACACCCTTTCAGCAGCTTCGATTGTGCCATCGGGACTCCCCATCACCTTAATTGCTTCAAAGGTTGCGACCTTGAGCATTTTTTGCGTATGCCAGTTGTGGGTGATGTGCAGCATCGGAAAGGTCAGCAGCACAAGCAAAGGCAAGGTCAAAGCGGCTTCAACGGCTTCGACACCAGCTCGGCTTCCAGAGGGTGTTCGTTGCCTTTTTGGCCAGTGGGTTTTGCTACATCCGAACATCTGACGACCATTCCAATCAAGGTTTGTTGTGCAATGGGTCCCGGACCATCAATTTCCAGCAAAGTCTTATGAACAGCGCTTGGTCAATCGAATGGAGTCAATCGAATGGACATCCTCGATCAACATCAGCCATTTGCATTAACGGACCCGCTTTACCCGTCGTAAAGAGTATTTGAAACGCATCGACGACAGGCGGAAATTGGCTTCTATTGAAAGGATAACCCGATTCCTCTACGGGTGCCTTCACAAACCTGACAAATTCTGTCAAGTATGCGTTCCGGCAACCTCGTTGTATTTATCCAACATGCGGTTGCGTGTAGGCTTCGATGCAGAACCCCCTGACAACCAAGCCTGTTGGTAATCGTCAGTGTAAAATCGAAGAGGGCCAGCTAAGAGATCAAGCAACCGTACCATGCAGAGCCAAGATGACGATTTGCAGTCGAACGACCGATAGAATGGTCATCGCCCAAATGTGCCCGTTCAATGGACATTGACCTAGGCAACGGGATTCCGGTATCGAACTTTCGGTTGACGCTAAACCGCGCCATTTCTCAAGTGTTCCAAAATGCTGTCGACACTTGATTTGGCATCGCCAAACAGCATGTAGGTGTTGTCTTTATAGAAAAGTGGATTGTCGATTCCTGAGTAGCCGGTACCCATACTGCGTTTAAGCACGACAACCTGGTCGGCTTTCCAAGCCTCGAGCACAGGCATTCCATAAATTGGACTTCCCGGCTCGTCGAGCGCCGACGGGTTGACAATGTCGTTGGCACCGATCACCAACACAACATCGGTTTCGGGGAAATCCTCATTAATCTCATCCATCTCGAGTACGATATCGTAAGGGACTTTAGCCTCCGCGAGGAGTACATTCATATGGCCCGGAAGTCGACCGGCCACCGGATGAATTGCGAAACGCGTTTCGACGCCACGGGACTTAAGAAGCTTGCTGATTTCATACACTGGATGTTGAGCTTGGGCGACGGCCATTCCGTAGCCTGGGATGATGATCACCCTTCGTGCGGTTGCAAGACTTGCCGCGGTTTCATCTGCGAACACTTCACGCCAGGTCAGATTGTCGGCGCTCGGGCCAGCCTTGGCGCCGCCGCCGTCCGAGCCAAAACCGCCAAGAATCACGCTGATAAACGAGCGATTCATCGCGGCGCACATGATGTAACTGAGAATTGCACCACTACTTCCTACCAGTGCTCCGGTAATAATCAGCAAATCGTTTGGGATCAAAAATCCAATTGCGGCTGCTGCCCAGCCACTGTAACTATTGAGCATCGAAACGACTACCGGCATGTCGGCGCCGCCGATCGCCATAACCAAATGGAATCCAATCACGAACGAAATGATTGTCATGATCAGCAAAGGAACCAAACTCCAGTTCCCAGCAAAGATGAACCAGACACCCAACAGAAAGCAAGCGATGATCATGCACAGGTTGAGCATGTGTCGTCCCGGCAACATGAATGGGCTGGAACCAATGACTCCTTGAAGTTTACCCCAGGCGATAACCGATCCAGTAAATGTGATGCCGCCGATAAACACGCCCAAAAACACCTCGACGCCATGGATGATTCGCATCGTTTCGGAACCGAAGGAGTGAACTTCAAGATGGTTGCTGATTCCGACGAGGACGGCAGCGATCCCCACGAAACTATGTAGAATCGCCACTAACTGTGGCATGGACTTCATATCGACCGTGCGCGCTACAATCGCGCCAATCACGCTGCCAATGCCGATGGCCCCCAAGGTTATGAGCATGAAGACCAGGATTGTCGATTTCGCGGCGGCATCCTCAATTTCCGACCATCTCAACAATAGCAACAATGCTGTCGCTGAAACAGCGAGCAAAATGCCGACGATGCCAAATAGATTTCCCTGCCTGGCCGTCTCATGCTTGCTCAGTCCACCCAAGCTAAAAATGAAGCAGATCGCAGCGACCAAATAAACTATAAAAAAGAAGCTCTCGTTCACGTTCAATCCGAAATCAAAAATTTTCCAGTTCAGTCCTTGCGAAACATTCCCAACATTCTCTGTGTCACGAGAAACCCGCCACTGATATTAATGGATGCGAGTAACACGGCGGTGATTGCCAGCAACGATGGCACGAAACTTGTTCCAATTTGAAACAATGCACCGATGATGATAATCCCGCTGATTGCGTTGGTCACGCTCATCAGCGGCGTATGCAGTGCCGGTGTTACATTCCAAACGACTTGCCAACCCACAATACAAGCCAATACAAATACGGTGAAGTGAGCGACAAATTCTGGCGGGAAAAACAATCCAACCAGCAGCATGAACAATCCGGCAAACGTCAGACCTCCGACTGTCCATATTTTTCGACGTCGAGCATTCCGAGCAGCCATCGCGGCCATTGCGGCCTCGCGATCAATTATCGACGACTCGGCCGATTTCGAGTTGGCCGCCTCCGCCGGGACCGGTTGAGGTTTTGGGGGCCAAGTAATTTGACCGTCATGTGTGACCAGACTCCCCTGAATAATCTCATCCTCGAAATTGATATGGTATTCGCCGTTCTTTTCCGGTGTCAGATCGGCAACGAAATTTACCAGGTTGTTGGCGTAGAGGGTTGACGATTGTGTCGGCAGCCGACTGGGCAAATCGGTGTAGCCAATGATTGTGACACCGTGCTTTTGTACGACTTTATCCGCTTCTGTTAACTCGCAATTCCCACCTTGTTCGGCGGCTAGGTCAACGATGACGCTCCCTGTTTTCATCGATTTCACCATCTCCTGGGTAATCAATGTGGGAGCCCCTTTGCCCGGGATCAGTGCTGTCGTGACGATGATATCGACTTCCTTGGCTTGTCGAGCAAATAACTCCATCTCGGCCTTGATGAATTCGGGACTCATCGTTTTCGCATAGCCTCCGGCGCCTTCTCCCGATTCCTTGAATTCCAGCTCCAGGAATTCGCCCCCCATGCTTTTCACTTGATCTTTAACTTCTGGGCGCGTATCAAATGCGCGAACGATCGCTCCTAAACTGGTGGCTGTGCCAATAGCGGATAGTCCGGCGACCCCGGCACCGATGACGAGAAGTTTGGCCGGGGGTACTTTTCCCGCCGCCGTGATTTGACCAGTAAAAAAGCTGCCAAAATGATTGGCGGCTTCGACAACCGCGCGATAACCCGCAATATTGGCCATCGAACTCAACGCATCCAGCTTTTGAGCTCGACTGATACGCGGGACACAATCCATTGCTAAAACCGTAACGCGTTTTTGGCTCAACCGTTTGACGATCGCTTCGTTTTGAGCCGGCCAGATGAAGCCAATCAGCAAACTGTCCGTCCGCAACCAATCAATTTCGGCTTCCGTGGGAGGCGTAACCTTGAGCAAGATATCAGCGCGCTCAATGAGCGTTCGAGATTCAGTTTCAATCTTGGCTCCGGCCTGAAGATAACTCTCGTCAGTTATGTATGCTTTTTCACCACAATTGGCCTCGCAATGAACAGCGTAGCCTAATTTGATTAACTTCCGAACGGAATCGGGGGTCGCTGCAACTCGCCGTTCGCCGGCAGCGGACTCCTTGGGTATTCCAATGATCATTAAACCAAACCGTTTGTATAAGATTCTAGATTGTGCGATACTTCAACGTTGACGAATGTCCTCAATTACAATTTCGTTCCGCTGTTTTGTTCAAAACCATGGTGAAATTGCCGACTCAATAAATCGGCATGGATTGTGGACTAGCTTTGAATAATTGACAGAGAGATTGGTCCATCCCGATGGTTTTCTGCTTTTCGCAAATAACGGAGACATTGCTTGTAGAAAATCCTACTCGATTCACTCGTCCTTACAACGGGACTGAAGCGAGTTAGCGCGTTGGAAATTGAACCGGCGCACCGCGACGCGTTTGCGGTCGAGGTGAAATGGTTGGTTTGAGCATTGAGCACAGGTTTATTTACTTCCGGGGCAAAATCATGAATCAGGCTGCGATTTTAAGTGGCGTCATCCTAATGATGATTGGCTTGATCGGTTACTTTGGTCATTGGATTGAACCATCTGCGACCGATGCTGGCAACGATATTGCAGTCGGAGACACCGCGGAAAGCCGGGACAATAACGCGGTTGCCGAGCCTTCAGCGACGACTGGACCGGAGATTGACGGGCAACTTGGTCGGACCGACGAGGATGCGGCAAAATCGCCGAGTCCAACCGCGTTAATTCCTGCGTTTATCGGGTTGATCATGCTCTTGTGCGGATTGGTTTCCACCAATGAACGGTCTAAAAAACATGCGATGCATATTGCGGCTGGGGTCGCATTATTGGGCGGAATTGCTGGTCTGGTTTTAGGAATCCCCCGTCTGATTCACGTGGTTAACCAAGCCCCCGAAGCGAATCCTCGCGCCGTCATCTTTATATGGTTAATGACACTTGTCTGTTTCGGATTTCTGTATTTGGCAATCAAATCGTTTATTGCCGCGAGACGAGGTCGTGAGGCTTCCAAGGCCTAAGTCTAGGGGAGCCACCTCAATTGTGGCGATGCACAAGGTCATTCATCTCGCTTTCCAAACCCCCGGGTCGCGAGATTGACCAGCCAATTTTCGCGCGAGTTTTTTGCCAGAAATTTCGTGGATGCGTCTGATTCGGATAGGAGAAAGGCAACGTATTGTTTAAATTGGATAGACATCAAGTCGTCAGCCTGGATTGACGCTGGTTTGCTCTGCGTTAGCCCAATGCCAACAATTAGGTGGGCGAGACCGCAGCACTCTTTCCGGCATGACGGAATTAGACTTTATCGGCTAGCCACCATTTGATGGATGTGCGTTTTCCGTGCATCGACCGATTTATATATCATTGCGAAAAACTAATTGCGAATGTGACGCCGGGATGAACGTCTTTAGTCAACAGTACATTGACCAACTCTACCAACAGTTTCTGCAAGATCCTTCAAGCCTGACCGATGAGTGGCGAACCTACTTTTTGGGTCTCGAATCAGACTTCAACGAACGAAATGGCGCTGTCTCGCCCGCTTCGAATTTGAAGCACAATGATCCGACGGCCAAAGAAGCGCGCGTGCGCCGTGGCACGGATGCTCGATACCCGGTTACGGAATCATTGGCTACAGATCACGAGCAATCCGTGGCCCAACTGCAGGATCGGGTCGACCAGCTCGTTCGCGGTTTCCGTGTCCGTGGGCACTTGGAAGCGTTGGTGGATCCTCTGGGAATTCCTCGACCTACAAATCGTGAACTCAATCCTGCGTCATATGGCTTGTTGCCAAGTGATATGAAAAAGAAGTTTTCTGCTCGTACGATCAACGGGGAAAGCTACCGCCCGTTAGAAGAAATCGTCGAACAGCTCCGCTCGACATACTGCAGGTCCATCGGCGCTCAGTTCATGCACATCGATGATCATATCGTCCGTGCCTGGTTGCAAAAGCGGATGGAGGGCACGATGAACCGAATTCAATTGACCCGCCAGGCTCAAATCAGAATTCTAACGCGACTAACAGATGCGGTTACATTCGAGGAATTCGTTCGCCGAAAGTTTATTGGCGCCAAGACATTTTCACTGGAAGGTGCAGAGACCCTGATTCCGCTGCTTGATCTGGCTTTGGATAAAGCCGGCGAACACGGCGTGGTTGAGGTTGTGTTGGGCATGGCGCACCGAGGTCGACTCAATGTTCTGGCGAATTTATTGGGTAAACGTACTGAAAACATTTTCTGGTCGTTCGACGATCCGGATCCCGATCAACATCGCGGTTCGGGAGATGTCCTGTACCACATGGGTCACAGCACGGATTGGCGAACTTCGGCTGGCCATCGGTTGCATATTTCGCTTTGCTTTAACCCAAGCCATTTGGAATTCGTAAATCCGGTTGCGATGGGGCGTTGTCGGGCCAAGCAGGACCGCATTCAAGACGTCGAGCATAGCAAGGTGTTGAACATCTTGATCCACGGTGATGCCGCATTCGCTGGTGAGGGCGTGGTGCAGGAAACGCTCAATATGAGCCAGCTTGCCGGCTACAAAGTCGGCGGCACCCTGCACGTCATCGTCAACAATCAAGTCGGTTTTACAACAGTGACTGATGATGCACGCTCGACGACCTATGCGAGCGACGTCGCCAAAATGCTGCAAATTCCAATCTTTCATGTCAATGGCGAAGATCCTGAAGCGGTCGCCCAAGTGATCGAACTGGCAATGGAGTTTCGAAAGAAGTTTAAACGTGACGTTGTCGTCGATATGTATTGTTATCGAAGACTTGGCCACAATGAAAGCGATGAACCGCGATTCACGCAACCGATCATGTACAAGACCATTGACACACGGCCGACGATTCGTGACAGCTACCTGCAACACTTGCTGAAATTGGGTGAGGTCACCAAACAGGAAGCGGATCAGATTGCAGAGATGCGCAAATCAAAACTTGAAGCAGACTACGCTTCGACCCAGGAAGAAACCTATCGTACCGATTTCCAGTCCATGGGGGGATACTGGTCCGACTATTTTGGCGGTCACGAACCCGAAGAGGAAACCGACACGAATGTGACCTCCGGCAAGCTATCGTATGTCATTCAAAAATCCGCTGAAATTCCAGCAAACTTCAACCTGCACCGAAAACTGGAAAGGATTTTACAACTCCGACGGGAAATGGCTGAGGGGAAACGCAATATCGATTGGGCGACCGCCGAACTAGCGGCCATGGGAACTCTGGCGATTGAAGGGCACGCGATTCGCCTGTCTGGTCAGGACTCCGGACGAGGCACGTTTAGCCAGCGTCATGCCTTGTTGCACGACATGGAAAGCGGGCATGTCTATACGCCGCTCAAGCATATTACCGATGATCAGGCAATCGTTGAAATTTTTAACAGCCCATTGTCAGAAACCGGTGTCCTGGGCTTCGAATACGGATACAGTCTCGACCGACCCGAGTCGCTGGTGTTGTGGGAAGCACAGTTTGGCGATTTTTATAACGTCGCACAAGTGATCGTCGATCAGTTCATCGCTATTGCGGAAGACAAGTGGCGACGATTGAGCGGATTGGTGATGTTGCTCCCCCATGGATTTGAGGGTGGCGGGCCAGAGCACTGTAGCGCAAGACTTGAACGATTCTTGACTCTGACCGCTGAACATAATATGCAGGTTTGTTATCCCTCAACCGCCGCACAATACTTTCACCTGTTGCGCAGGCAAGTTAAACGGAACTGGCGAAAACCGCTGATTGTGATGACGCCAAAGAGCCTGTTGCGTGAAGATTTTGTCGCTTCGCCCATGGATGAGTTTGTTTCCGGTCGCTTTCACCGAGTGATGGCTGACCCAGATGTCAATCAAGGCTCGACCCCGGAAAAGATCATTCTCTGCACCGGCAAAATCGGTGTCGATTTAATTAAAGAACGGCGCCGCCAAGAACGCGATGACGTCGCCATCGTTCGCGTGGAACAGTTGTATCCATTGCCCTTAACCGAACTCGAACAAGTTTTGTCCGCATTCCCCGACGGAACTCCAGTGATTTGGGTCCAGGAAGAACCGCGAAATATGGGAGCGTTCTATTTTATCAAAATCAATTTTGGTGATTCGGTTTGCCAACGATGGCCGTTGGTCGGTCAGATTTACCGCCCAGAGTCAGCCAGTCCGTCAACCGGCTCTAAAAAGGCGCATGTGATAGAACATAATGAACTGATGGCTGAAGCCTTTCAGCCCATTCGCTCAACCGTTTAATCCTACAGCGCAAGGTCTGTACGTCAGCCTTTCCAGGCGGAC
>JBGTDM010000344.1:0-13199 GCA_041748315.1 Pirellulaceae bacterium | reverse complement strand
GATTAACCGCTGCCGACGAAACAGCAAAGACTACGAATCAAATCCTGCTTCAAGCGTCGCCATGATTCAAATCACAATGATTGCGCTAATGCTCAACCGACTCGAAAAATCGAAAAACACTATTTGAAGACACCCTTTTAGGACACAAGGTGCCGCGAACAGCACAATCCGCCGGAAGCTGACAGCGCTACGGTCGCTGTTCTCCTATCTTCAGATTTACGGCTACACAGGGGCGAATCCCGCGCATGGCAAGTTCGTAAAGGCCCCGGCTGTTCCGCGTGATGGCAAGACCGTGGGGTTGTCACCGCGCGACTGTCGCCGACTACTCGACGCGCCAGGCAAGGAGAGTCCAATGGGAATCCGAGATCGAGCCATCCTGGGCGTGCTGGCGTACTCAGCCTGTCGCGTCGGAGAGCTCGTTCAACTCAGTATTAGTGATTTCAAGACGACTGGCGAGCATCGCGTCCTGTTGATTTACGGCAAGGGTGGAAAAGAACGGATGGTGCCGTTACACCTGGAAGCCGTCGAACGTCTCACGGCTTGGTTGGCGATGGCGGATATCACGATCGATCGATCCGGACCTCTGTTTCACCCAGCACTGACTCCGCGCGGGAATGGTCGAGATGGCTTCCTGACAAAGCGTCTTTCGGTCCGGGCTGTTGAGCAACTTGTCCGACGCTACGCCAGCCGCCTGAAGTTCGATGCGGGAGTGACCGTGCATTCACTCCGAGTCACCGCACTCACGACTGCTCGGGAACGCGGTGCCGACATCATTGACTTACAGGACTTTGCAGGCCATGCTGACCCAAGAACAACGCTGACGTACATCCGATCGCGAGACCGACTCTCCAAATCGCCTGCTTACGTCTTGAATTACTGAAAACCCGGCTGAAATGCCCATCATGAAGCCCGTGTACCACTGCGAAAGGAGGCAGTATGACTGCCCGTCGTCCAGCGGAACTCCCTGACTGAGCAAGTCAGTGATTGTGGTAACTCGAAAGGAATGTGGAGAAAGTCGCTCGGGAAGTCCGACGTCCCGTATCCGACGTTTGACCATACGCCCCATGTCTCCAGCCGTCATTCCGTTTTGCGTGAGCTGTTTGGTGCATCGCACCGTTGTCCGAAAAAGTGGTGTTGAACTGTCGCAGTAAATCAAACCGCCAGCACTGAGGTATTCTCTTACGAATTGTTGCAAGTCGAAGCGGGCCGGGATCTCTCGCTGTTTTCCGCCTTTCTCTCGGAATCGAAAACAATACTGGTCGCCAGTGTCGTAGAAATCAGTACACCGCAATTTCCTCCGGCACCCCCTTCTGGCAATCTCCGGCATCGCCTTCCGGCAATCGGCGCGAGCAACCCGACAGCTTGTCCGTCCTGAGCGAACTCGAAGAATTGAGCCAACCGCCAAATGGGCAACGATGTTCAGAGTCCCTCTCAGCAACTATTTGAATTCAGTGACTTCTGAATTGTCGGAATCGCATTTTCGCGTCTTATTGACGACGCCAAATCAGCGGCACGAGGTTGCAAAGGAATGTCAAATAAGCCCGAAATTACTTGGCGCTTGACTCAGTCGAAGCCTTCGCCAGTTCCAGTGTTTGCCAGAGACTCGGGTTCTCTTCGATCGGTAGTTCGGGGCCGACAGCTAAGGTCTGAAAGCCCAGTTCGCGATCCTTAATCGCGTAATTGAATCCGAGTCGCCGGTGTTCATTGGGATTCCAGCCGTTAAGACACGATTTGGGCAGGTGAACCAACAACCGGTAGCCGTCGGGTGTGATTCTGGTTGCTGCGAGTTGCCGGTACTGATTCAAAGTTGGCGAGTCCTCTTTGCTGCGATTGATTTTAAGCATGGTCGCCTGCGGTTGCTTTCCATCGCTTCCTCCGCCGATTGGCATCACCAGAAACCAATGACAGAACCGTGTTGCGCGGTGAACACCATGCATGTCACGTGTATCGATCCAAAACATGACTCGATCGCTTTCGAGCATTTGCGTCGGGCGACACCAGAGGCTTTGGTGTTTGTTGAAAACCTCAACATCAAAGAATAGTCCCGCAGCACTCCATGCGGCCCGAACGTCCGCGAAGCTTGCTTGACCATCCATATTCCCGAAATGTGGCAAGCGATATTCATTCGATAATTCGAATCCGGCAGTTGACCAAACCTGATCGGTCTGGTTGCACGGACAGGCGAAACGAAAGAGTAGAGTGGAGGGTGCAAGTAAAGCGTCAGACATGATCTTGATCAGACATGATTTCGAAGGGTCAACATTAAACACATCAACGGGGTCGGGAAGATTGCCGTCGGCTCACCGCCGACAATCTCATTAAGTTTTCGCGTCGCCGAGCGTTACCAAGGTAACAAGCGTCACCTAGGTAAAACGCGAGAGTCAGCTCAAACGGATTCAGTGGGTTCAGCGCGATCGTCTCAGCATATTCAAAAACCGCTCCAGGTCCTCGTGCACAACCGTCGTCGCTCTCACCACCAGCACCATGGATTGACTCCAGTAACGAATGCGACCGGTGCCACCGCTGCTCTCCCAAGAATCCGGGTGCAACATTGCCTCGATGAGTTCGATCAAATCCTGGGCATTAGCTTCCATAATGATTCCACCGAAGTGTCCAGTCGCCCGTTCGACCAGTTGTTGTGGCCCACCGGTTAAACGGTTCATTAAGATCGCGTGATCGAACAGGCTCAAAGCTGTTATTTCATCAAGTTGAGTGTCGATTGGCTGAAATCCGACATTCGAAAATGGAGCGACATGTTCGCCGGAAGCGTTGGAACCACGACTCCGTTTTTCTTCTTTCTCGATCTCTTTCCTGGTTTGATTCAAGCGATAGTTGATTCGATTCGTATAGCCTTGCAATGTTTCTGACGTTGGATAGCGATGATCGGTGCGGATGGCAAAGTAAACCATGCACAAATCGAGCACGGCATTTGCCCGTGTTTCATTGTTGTCGGCTTCGATTACAAGTTTGGAATAAGCTACAATATCCTTTTTGTAGTCCGCGAATTTCGTTGCAGCAGTCTCGTAAGATCCCGCGGCTTTTTTCTTGTCATTCGTTTGAGCTGTGACGAACGTACTCAATCCGAATGCTAGCATAAATGCGATCGCCCAGCAGGTAGGACAGGCGTACCGAACGGATCCACAAGGAATAAAATTAGAATTCATGGTTAACTCCAGAAAGTTGCCCCTGGAGACAAAATGTGTACAGCATCAACGATAACAAACTGCTCGGCAGAAGGCAACTTAATTTTGATCATGAACGACCGCCACCCCGCGTTTAAAAACTTGATGGCATGGATTATGCCCAATGCCGTATGGGATTTCGGCAATTGACTGCACGTCCCAGATAGTCAAATCGGCCAAGTTGCCGACGGCCAGTTTGCCTCGGTCGTTCAATCCGAGTGCTTTGGCCGCGTTAAGCGTGACTGCGCAGATTGCTTCTTCGACGGTCAGGCCAAACATCGTGCAAGCCATGTTCATCATCAGTAGCAGGGAAGCGACGGGTGAACTCCCGGGATTGAAATCGGTGGCAACGGCGAGAGGAACTTGGTATTCGCGAAACCAGTTCACGGGAGGTTTCTGGGTTTCACCAAGAAAATAAAAGGCACCAGGAAGCAGTACCGCGACGGTTCCGGCATCTTTCATGGCACGTACGCCTGGTTCGTCCAGGTACTCTAAGTGATCGGCGGATATGGCACCGAGTTCCGCCGCCGCCGCGGCTCCACCCATCAGTGAAAGTTGTTCCGCGTGGATTTTTATCGGCAGGCCCAACTCGCATGCGGACTCCAGTAAACGCTTGGTTTGCAACAGGTTGAAAGCGATTCGTTCGCAAAAGATGTCGACGGCGTCGCAGTTGTGTTTTACGGCAGGTAGCATTTCGCGACAAACGTGTTCGATGTAGTCATCCGCGCGACCTGAAAATTCGGGTGGAACAGTATGTGCCCCTAGAAACGTCCGCACGACATCAATCGGCAATCGATCATTCAGTTCTGTTGCGACGTTAAGAAGTTTCAACTCGGTCTCCGTTTCCAGTCCATAGCCGGATTTGACTTCAACCGTTGTGACACCTTGCCGAACCAGATAGTTGATGCGAGATTTGGCGGAGTCGAACAACTGCTCTGAGGTGGCAGCCCGAGTTGCTTTAACTGTCGAGAGGATACCCCCTCCAGACTTGGCGATTTGTTCGTAACTGGCTCCGGCCAATCGCTGCTGCCATTCGCCTGCACGATTTCCAGCGAAGATAAGATGGGAATGACAATCGATCAACCCGGGAGTGACAAATTTCCCGTTCAGATCGGTGATCTGGTTTGCCTTCACATGATTCACAAATTGGGCGGAAGGCCCTAACCAGACAATGGTCTCTCCCTGGATGGCCAACGCTCCGTCTCGAATCAATCCGCAGTCGTTGGCGGTGCCCTCACAGGTGATTAAGTGGCCATCAATCAGGACAAGATCAGCATCAATCATTGCGTTGCACTTTTCTCGGTGACTTCAGCGACCAGCAATTCAAGTAGTGATCCCAACACTGGTCGGAAATTGGCAGCGCGCGCTGGATCCCATTCGGCGCTGTCTTCGTTCATGTAAACGGATTGAACCGTTTCCAATTGAATTGCATGGACACCACATGCGGGGTCACCATAGTGACGAGTGATATAGCCTCCGATGAATCGGCCGTCGACAACAAATGAATAGTTTTTTTGCTGGGTCGCCAATTGGCGAAGAATTTTTTGGGTGATAGACCTGTCGCAGGAACTGCCATTTCCGGTTCCAATGTTAAGGTCCGGCAACCGACCATCAAATAGTCGCGGCACCCTGGAAACGATCGAGTGGGCGTCCAACAAGATTACGTGGCCAAACTCCGCTTTGAGACGATTTAACTCCGCGGCGATTTGTTGGTGATACGGCTGCCAATATTGAGTCAAGCGGCGTTTCACCTCAGCGTCCGTTGGACAAGCTCCGGCATAAATTGGATGACCGGAAAACGTGCGAGTCGGGCAGAGTTCTGGTGTCGGCTGTCCAGGATACAGGTTGGTTCCGTCGGGTGGTCGGTTGAGGTCTATCAAATACCTCGATCCACGAGCGACAATTCGACTGCAACGATCCATGATTGGAATGTCATAGAGTCGGGGTAAGAACCAGTCGGTATCCGGAACGGCACGCCCTCGGTCGCTCATTGACTCGGCAATTTCAGTAGGGAGCCAGGTTCCACTATGTGGAAAGCTGACTAGCAATGGAACCTGTCCTGGGTAAAAATCAAACAAGTGGTGAATCCTTGAATAACAAATCCGAGGTTTCCAATGTACCAACTTGGAGAGAAATAATCATGGCCATTGCCGGGTCAACCCGAATCATCAAGTCCCCGACCGGTTCTACCCTTACCTGCAAGAACTGGTTGACTGAGGCGGCAATGCGCATGTTGATGAATAATCTTGATCCCGCCGTCGCTGAACGCCCGGAGGATTTGGTGGTTTATGGGGGTACGGGTCGGGCGGCCCGTAATTGGGATTGTTTTGACAAAATCGTCGCGTCGTTGCAACGGTTGGAAAATGATGAGAGTCTATTGATCCAGTCCGGCAAACCCGTTGGTATTTTTAAGACCCACGTCGATGCACCTCGAGTGCTAATCGCGAATAGCAATTTAGTTCCGCATTGGGCGACTTGGAAACATTTTAGCGAACTCGACCGTTGCGGCTTAATGATGTATGGGCAAATGACCGCGGGTTCCTGGATATATATTGGCAGCCAAGGGATCGTGCAGGGGACCTACGAGACATTCGTTTCCGTTGGACGGACGCATTATGCAGGAGATCTTTCAGGGAAATGGATTTTGACCTCTGGCCTTGGTGGAATGGGAGGTGCGCAGCCGCTGGCCTGCACCATGGCTGGCGCGTCCATGTTGGCGATTGAATGCGATCCAACTCGAATCGACAAGCGATTGCAGACTGGATATCTTGACCGTCGTTGTGATCATCTTGATGAGGCCATCGCGTTGATCGAAGAATCATGTCAGTCGCAGAAGCCCTTGAGTGTCGGCTTGCTTGGCAATGCGGCCGAGCTGTTGCCAGAATTGGTACGACGTGGAATCAAGCCAGATGCGGTGACAGATCAAACCTCGGCCCATGATCCTTTGCATGGCTATCTGCCGGCTGGCTGGAGCTTGCAACAAGCGGCTGAGTTACGAAAGTCCGATCCGGAACAGGTGATCGAAGCCGCCCAGCTCTCGATCGGAACACACGTCCAGGCGATGTTGGCTTTCCATCGTCAGGGGATTCCAACCTTCGACTACGGCAATAATATCCGCCATGTGGCAAAAGAAGTGGGTGTGGCGAGCGCGTTTGATTTCCCCGGGTTTGTGCCAGCCTATATTCGACCGCTATTCTGCCGTGGCATCGGACCCTTTCGATGGGTAGCGCTTTCTGGCGATCCTCAGGATATCGCAAAAACCGATCAAAAAGTGAAGGAGCTAATTCCAGATGATCCGCACTTGCATCGCTGGTTGGACATGGCCGCCGAGAGGATTCAGTTCCAAGGCTTGCCATCGAGGATTTGCTGGGTCGGGTTGGGTGATCGGCATCGTTTGGGATTGGCCTTTAATCAAATGGTCCGCGATGGCGAATTGTCGGCGCCGATTGTCATTGGCAGGGACCACCTCGATTCCGGTTCGGTCGCCAGTCCAAATCGAGAAACCGAGGCAATGCAGGATGGGTCTGATGCAGTGAGCGACTGGCCCATTCTGAATGCTTTGTTGAATACCGCCGGTGGCGCCACCTGGGTCAGCTTTCATCATGGCGGCGGGGTCGGTATGGGGTTCTCGCAACATGCCGGGGTCGTGATCGTTTGCGATGGATCGGATGAGGCGTCCCGACGAATTGCACGAGTCCTTTATAACGATCCAGCGACTGGAGTCATGCGTCATGCCGATGCGGGATACATCGAGGCAATTTCGTGCGCCAAGGAACACGGCTTGGACCTGCCGATGATTTGAGCGATTTGCTAAGGTATGGATGCGACGTTCACTAGGTAGAAACGTTTCACATGAATGACTTCAACAGATAACCGATGAACCGACTCATTATTCGACCTGGGCAGATCACACTCGCCGAACTTAAACAATTTCTATCCTCGATTGCGGGAGATGTCGAAATTGAATCGTCGGCAAATGCGGCCGTCAAAGCCTCATGGAACGTCGTACAACAGGTCGTCCAAAATCAGCAGACGGTGTATGGAATTAATACGGGATTTGGCCTCTTGGCACAGAAAAGGATTCCGACCGAGCAGTTGGCACAGCTTCAGGTCAACTTGGTATTGTCTCATGCTGCGGGGGTGGGACCGCTGTTGAGTGAGGGGGTCGTGCGTTTGATTCTGTTATTGAAGTTGAATAGTTTGGCCAGGGGCTATTCGGGGGTCCGCCAAGTCGTGTTGGACTATTTGAGCACATTTTTAAACCATTCGTTAGCGCCCTGTATTCCCAGCCAGGGTTCTGTGGGGGCGAGTGGTGATTTAGCGCCCCTGGCGCACTTGAGTTGTGCCTTGATTGGCGTCGGAGACGTTCAGTTGGCAGGTGTAAGAATGCCGGCCAGTGACGCGCTCGCGAAGCTAAATCTTACACCATTGGAATTGGGACCCAAAGAAGGTTTAGCGCTGCTCAATGGCACTCAAGTGTCAACCGCGTTGGCATTGAGCAGTTTGTTCAAAACCTGGAACGTGTTTTCCGCAGCGATTGTTGCAGGCGCGATGAGTACCGATGCGGCAAAAGGCAGCGATACTCCCTTTGATAGGAGGATCCATCAAGTGCGTTTGCATCAGGGACAGATCGACTGCGCGGAGGCCTACCGAAGACTGTTAGAGGGAAGCTCAATTCGACAATCACACAAGTCCAGCGAGTCTTGTCCCAAAGTTCAAGATCCGTATTCGCTTCGCTGTCAACCGCAAGTCATGGGTGCCTGTCTGGAACATATCCGTTTCGTGGCGCGAATTATCGAACGAGAAGCAAATGCCGTTTCAGATAATCCGCTCGTGTTTGCGAATGAAGGGGACATTCTTTCCGGCGGCAATTTTCATGGCGAGCCGGTGGCGATGGCTGCAGATTGTCTGGCTGTGGCAATTGCCGAAATCGGGGCTTTGTCTGAGCGCAGGATCGCATTGTTGATGGATCAACATTTGAGTGGCTTGCCGCCTTTTCTTGTTAAAGAGGGGGGAATCAATTCGGGATTCATGATCGCACAGGTAACCGCCGCCGCTCTGGCGAGCGAAAACAAATCGTTGGCACATCCAGCATCGGTCGACAGTTTGCCAACTTCGGCAAATCAGGAAGATCATGTCAGCATGTCGACGTATGCCGCACGACGGCTAAGCCCGATGGCCGACAACACGGCTTACATCGTGGCGATCGAGTTACTGGCGGCCGCACAGGGCTTGGACATGCATCGACCACTGTTGACCTCGCAACCACTCGCACAGGCTTGGGGGAGTATCCGTGAAGTTGTCGAGCATTATCAAGCTGATCGGTATATTCAACCCGATATTGAAAAGGTGAAACAGATCGTTGATTCAGGATATTTTTGTGACGAGATGTTCCACGTTCCTGGACTCGAATAACCGAATCTGAGGTGGTTGAACGGCTGACCCTGCCGATTGCAACCGTTAAACACGCATCGTTGTGTCTGAACCGTTGAAAAACTGGAAATGCGAAATCCCCGTGGAGGCAAATAAGGGGGCATTACCCGCTGTAAGTCATTATAAGTAAACGACTTGTGACGGCTGTTCGGATTTCCACTGGCAAACCGGTATCGCGTTGGTAGAATATTCCATTCTCATAGGTTTTGGCGTGAGTTTGATCTGACGTCGACCTGTCATCATTCGGAGCCGATCGGTTAAAGAAAACCGGCTGAAGTTATCGCATTCAATTCAGTTTGCATTTATTACTTCTCGATGCAGTTTGATTACTGCATATTCTGTCCATGTCCAGACGTGACAAAGTCCTACAAGTTCGCAGTGCCGGGTTGCAATTGCTTCCGTCGCTATTGCTTTGCGATTTTGGCAATTTAGCCAACGAGGTGCGGCAACTCGAAGATGCAGGAATTCGTGTGTTGCACTTGGATGTGATGGATGGTGATTTTGTGCCAAACTTTACCTATGGCATGACGATCGTAGAAGCGATACGAAAATTGACCGACCTGGTTCTGGACGTGCATTTGATGATCAGCAAGCCGGAACGATACTTGGAGGCGTTTTATCAAGCCGGCGCCGATGTGATTACCTTCCACGCGGAAGCGGTCGACAATCCGTTGCCGCTGCTGAGTCAGGTTCGTGATCTCGGGGCTGCCAGTGGATTGGCCTTTAATCCAGGAACGCCGGTCGACTCGATCGCGGAGTATTTGCCGGCTTGTGATTTGGTCCTAGCCATGAGTATTCAACCTGGATTTGGTGGGCAACAATTTCAACCGGAAGTCTTATCAAAATTCGCCGTGTTGCGAGAACTAGCGGGCAATTCTTTGATTTTGGAAATCGATGGTGGTGTCAATTCATCAACGGTTGACGAATGTGTGGCTGCGGGGGTCGATTGGTTCGTTGCCGGATCGGCAATTTTTCGGCAATCGAACTATGGTGCAGCGATTCGTCAATTGACGCAGGCGTTTCCAGTCAACGCGCCAGAATAATATAGTCATTTGTTTTTCAGGAATTAGTGTATGTTGCGTTTGTTATTGGTATTGCCTGGCACAACTGATTATGATCAGCAGAAGCGGATCAAGGGTTCGTTGGATATGCCCTTGAACCGCGAGGGATTTCACGAGGTCGAACAGACGGTGGCAGCGCTTGGGGGACAGTGGATCGATGTGATTTACTCCTCTCCCTGTCAAGCTGCTGTGCAAACGGCGGAACAGCTTTCTCGAAATGGTGAAATCCGGGTCAAAATCACGTACGAGTTACGGAACCTTGATCGAGGGTTGTGGTCGGGGAAGACGGTCGATGAAATGAAGTCTCGCCAGCCGACCATTTATCGACAATGGCTGGAGAATCCCGAATCGATCAGTCCACCCGGGGGTGAAACCATTGCCGAGGCGAGGCAGCGAATTACAAAATTTGTGAAGAAGTTGCGCCGCAAACATCGCGATGGAGTGGTTGCGATGGTCGTCTCCGAACCGTTTGTCTCGATCATTCGCATGGTTGTTCATGCACGGGAGTCCATGGGCAACCTTTGGGAAGTCGAGTGCGGTAAGGGGGGCTGGGAGTGGATCGACGTTCCCGCCGAACTGTCGGTCTAACGTACACGGCTGGTTTTAATCGATTGGTTTTAATCGATTTTGGCATAGTAAAGTGGCGGAAAATCAAAATGCTGTTCCGGTTCGCCTCGTATCGATCCGCGAAAGACAGTAAAATTCAGTCTGGAGTCGCGTTGAAACTTGTCAGTGGATATTGATTATATATGTCAACTTCGGAAGCCGACTTTACAGAAGATCTGGTGGCGCGCCGGAAAAAAGGTATTCCGCCGGGCCTGTGGGTTTCCTGCCCAGGCTGCAAGCGTGCTATTTTCCGAAAAGAGATTGATAAACGTCAGGGGATTTGTCCAGAGTGCGATTATCATTACTACGTTTCTGCCATGACCCGAATCGAGCAATTGCTTGACGAAGGAACTTTTGAAGAGTGCGATCAGCATTTAATGCCGATGGATCCGTTGGGGTTTGCTGATCAAAAGCCCTACGTCGATCGACTTAAGGCAGAGCAGAAAAAAACCGGGATGACAGACGCCGCGATCACGGGCACCGGCATGATCCGAGCGCGACGTGTCGCATTTGGTGTGACCGACTCTGCATTTATTATGGGTAGTATGGGATCGGTCGTGGGCGAAAGGTTGGCGCGGCTTGTCGAACGTGCCGAGAAACACAACCTGCCCTTGATTATCGTCTCAGCCTCTGGAGGTGGCGCCAGAATGCATGAGGGAATTCTTTCGCTGATGCAGATGGCAAAAGTCTCTGCGGCCTTGGCGCGTTATGATCAAGCTGGAGGGTTGTACATTAGTGTGTTGACCAATCCGACGATGGGTGGCGTTGCCGCCAGCTTTGCATCCTTGGGTGATGTCGTGATTGCGGAACCCAAGGCACTCATTGGATTTGCCGGTCCCCGTACCATTAAAGCCACAATCAGGCTCGAATTGCCGGAAGGATTTCAAACCAGCGAGTTTTTGCTCGAGCATGGATACATTGATCGCATCGTGCGGCGCCCCAATCTCAAATCGGAAATTGCTCGTATCATCGACTACTGTCACGGTTAACCCCCCGTTCTCAATGGCGGCAGTATCAGTAAGGTTGGGCTAGCGCTGGATCAGGCGAAGGGCTACGACTGGCCCGCCAGTCGTCTCACACGTGGCGATATGCGGGATCTGGATGGACTCAGAAAGAAAACTCGCCAGCCCATTACCTTGTTAATAAGAGAAGCGGTTAATCCTACAGCGCAAGGTATGTACGTCAGCCTTTCCAGGCTGACCCAATCCTCCCGCTTTGGCAAAAACCAAGTAAACGGCGTCAGCCTGGAAAGGCTGGCCTACAGCTTTGCATCGAGCCGGCGCTGTAGGACTAAGCGATCATGGTGATTCACTGGCCACACGTCCAGCGTAATCGTAAGTCATCACGTCGCTATCGGCGATTGTACCGCTCGGCGAATTCGCCTTCGTACCGTAATCGCGTTGTAACAACCGAGATGCCATATCGTACACCAGTGTTTGCTCGGGGTTCCGAGAGGGTCAGGTACATTTTTCGGCGGTTGACAATTTTTGGCGCGACGAAACCCAATCCCGCCGAAAAATGTACCAGACCCTTAAATTGTAACCGACCAGCCGGATCATAGGCAGACTCAATAATCCCGTAACTGGCGTCACCTGGGTCGCCCCCGTATGGTCGGGATAGGTCTCTTTGATTTTCTCATTTCGCCCGTTGAATTCATAGCCAGTCGTGCGATTCTCAGCATCCGCGATCGACAGTAAATTCCCGTTTTTGTCGTAGGTTTGACTGGTCGCACCGTTGAGCCGATTAGTTTGTAGCTTCTCCGAAAGCGTGACGCGGGGTGTGGTTGCAAAGCCTGCTGGCAGCTAGACAAAATAGTCACGCGGGATGGTTTTCGGAAGTGCCTTGTTTTAAGTCACACGATTCGGGTGAAGCGACAATCGCCGAGTGACAAAATCCCGCGACACTTGGAGCAAAAAAAGAGGTCGGCAGAGTTAATCTACTGGGCCTGTTTTTCGCTGAGCCGGATTGTACACCAGATCAAAATGGAGGCGATGGAGGCGAGGGTTTAGACTCGCAACGGGGGCAGACGATATGCGTTATTCCAATTGTGAAGGTAGGTGTTCCGAATGCCAAACTCCCGAGCTACCTCGCGATAGGAAAGGCCTTGTTTCAAGATCTTCTTCACCGCAGCAAGCTTGAATTCCCGGCGAAATCTTCGACGTTTCATTAAAGTCTCCTTTCTTTTCTTGTCAGACCATCCTGACATAAGGAGACTCACTGTCTACCAAATTTGGAGAACTTCACCATGCATCGGTTTGTGCCGCCCTTACAGGGCTTGGGTAACAATTGCGACCCCACCCGGGGCGGCGCTGCGCTCTGCCCCGGGCTGATTTGTTTCGGCCCCTTCGGAGCGACCCTCCGCGCCATTCAACTTCATGACAATCATCATCGTCCAGTCAATTTATCCCTACCCTTTCAGGGCGACCCACCGCGCCCCTGAAGATCTCGAACGACGTTGTCATCCTTCCCATCGCATTCTTGTCGTTTGGCTGTAAATCGGTCTGGCGGCAATGTCGCCGACCTCTCCGAGGTCGGTCGCTCTGTCACAATTGTTGTAACGACTCGGTTTCGCGGTAGGAGCCGCACGTTCTTTTCGCTTGCGTCGCATCTGCCCTGAAGGGGCGAGACATATCAGCCCAGGGCAAGGTGACGCGAGTTGTACGAGCGTCGCTGCCGCCCTGGGTAGCGTACCATGACGACGAATAAGCCCTGAAAGGGCGAGACAATTTATGTAGCGTATCATGGTGGCGAATAAGGGGGCGACAATCCATGCATTGGTTTGTGTCGCCCTTTCAGGGCTTGGGGAACAATTGCGACCCCACCCGGGGCGGCGCTGCGCTCTGCCCCGGGCTGATTTGTCCCGGCCCCGTCGGGGCGACCGACCGCGGTATTCAACTTCATGACAATCATCATCGTC
>JBGTDM010000343.1:0-4993 GCA_041748315.1 Pirellulaceae bacterium | reverse complement strand
CTCCCCAGGTATCGACACTCACACTGCGCGGGTGCATGCCGGCTGCGGCAGATTTGCTCAGTCCTATAATAATTTCGCGCCAAATCGCCTGTTCATCCCAATGCAGTCGTCCCGCGTGTTCGATGCCGCCGTTGGGAAAAGAATGGATCGGCAAGACCTGAACGGATTGGCCGTCAAAACGACCCATCAAACATCGCCCGCTCGAGGCACCACAGTCAATTGCCAGATAATTCCGCAAAGCCATGTTGATAACTCGCACTATCCAATCGCAAGGAGCCTGTCAGTCCAGCTCATGAATATTAAATGGTGCTCGCGTTGAGCTGATTGTGGCAGCCTGGTTTTGAGACCCGATGGTGGCCATTTTTGGTGTCGGGATCGGGTCACGTGGGTTCATGCCGGGTTGCGAGATTTCGATTTCTCCCAGGTACTTACGCTTGACCTCCTCGTGCCCGCAGATTTCGGCTGTCGTGCCGTTGCATAGAATTTTTCCCTCACTGACAACGTAGGTGCGATCGGTGATCTGAAGAATTTCTCGTGCGGCATGGTCAGTGATTAAGATCGCAATTCCTTCGTTACGGAGTCGTCTGATCACCTGTTGAATATTCTGAACCGTTACCGGATCGATCCCGGCAAAGGGTTCGTCCAGCATGATAATTTCCGGATTCGAAACCAGGCAACGAGCGATTTCCAACCGGCGACGTTCACCTCCCGAGAGGCTCGCCCCTTTTGACTTGCGAATGTGTTCAATTTCAAACTGTTTTAACAATTCGTTGCAACGAGCTTTTCCATCCTTGCGGCTGAAGTTTAACATCTGCGTGATGGCCAAGATATTTTTCTCAACCGAGAGTTTCGTGAATACGCTGGACTGTTGCGGCAAGTATCCCATCCCCCCGTCACGAGCCCGGATATACATCGGCCAGTCTGTAACGTCTTCGCCACGCAACAATACCTGTCCCCGATCCGGCTTAATCATCCCGCAAATCATACGAAACGTGGTGGTTTTACCAGCTCCATTCGGACCCAACAAACCGACAATTTCGCCACGGCGAACGTCCAAGGTGACGCCATCGACAACTCGGCGACGTGAATACGATTTTGCGAGCGAATTCGCTTGTAATATGGCTTCCATACAGGGTTGAATCCTTGACGCACAACTAGCGGATTAATTTCATTCGTTCAAAATTGGGCCAAAACGGCAACGGCTTGGTCTTTGCATGAGGCCAATAAATGTACATTGCACGACCGAGCAGCATATCCCGATCAACGTGTGGAAGACCATCCCAAATTCTTGCGTCGCTACTTTCAGGGCTGTTGTCACCCATTGGCATAAACTCGTCCTTGCGAGGATCGTCTTTGAATTTACTTAACTTAAAGACCCAATCTTCAGCACGCTTTCGATCATTAAACAGCCGCTTTGCCTCATCGCTTTCCCACGTCTCCGGAGAATTCAAGATTCGACGTATCTGCCGAATGTCTTTATGATGTGGATACTCGGTCCCAATATCGGGGCTCCCTGCCGTGCGATTTCCCGAAACGTAATAGACGTCGCGCAATACTTGAATACGGTCGATCGTGACATCGACCGCTTGGGTTCCTATGCTCAACGGCTGGGCATCGAGGGGATCCGCTTCGGTCCAGCTTGGGAGGACTTCGTCATCGCGTTGGTATTCGCAAACGTCAAAGGGAATTGAGCGATCATTGACATACAAGTAAATCCGGTCATCGGCATTGACAAACTTAACAAGATACTTGCCGGGACCTTTCATGGGAGTTTGAGCCGGTGGCAAATCTTTGACGACTTGTCTATCCTTTACGAATTCAATGATCGGATCGCTTGCAGACAAACTTGCCAAGCCGGTTGCAACATCAATCGTACAGGTAAAGTGCACTCCTCCCTCGACCAAATCGAAGCCGAGACGGCCTGTCGAAGATTTGACCTCCATTAGACATTCCAGGCCCAAATCGCCAACCCAATGCAGCCCCGAAGTACCAACCTTCATTTGGACACCACGATGGATGTTGCCATTGCTATCGACGCGAGTTACCTGTTCAAACGTCTCATTGTAAGCGTAATGATCGGTGATTAACTCGCCTGGATAATCCTTGAGTCGAGGAGGTAGAACGCCAAGTTCTATTTGATTCCATTCGGTGACCAGGTCTAAGGTCCGCCGAGCGCTGGTCTGTACCACCTGCGACCTGGGACGACAATGGCGATAGCCCAGCCATTCCATCCGTGGCTGATTCCCGAAATTGGAAAACCGCTGACCGTGTTCCAGCAATTCGACATTCCAGGTTGGCGGGGTTGCTCCCCATTGTTGCCAATGCGATGGCCAGCCCACCTCTTTCAATTCTTCTGCAAAATAGTCGGTATCGTGTACCAACTGCAACATCGCCGCCAGCTTCTCCGGGCTCTTTCTGGCGATTTGGCGATCGGCGAATGTTTCGGTTTCGAGATTGTATGTATAGATATCACCATTTTCGATCAGCAATCCCTCTCCAGGGATGCCCACACAGCGTTTGATGTAGTTTTGCTTGCCATTGTTCGGGTACTTGAACACGATCACGTCCCACCGTTCTGGCGATTGGAAATCGTAGAGGAAGCGATTGACGAGGATCCGATCACCGGCAAATGATCGATGTTCCCGTCGTTTTGCGCGATCCATGTCCAAGGCATAGTGACAGATCGGACAGGCAGTTTTCTCAACGAATCCAGTGCGAGGGCCAATGTTGTTTTCGCTACTTGCACCGGCTTGATATTCGAATTTACATTTTGGACACTCGACGTCCATGTGACGTCCCATTAACGTTGGGGCCATGGAACCTGTCGGAATAATGTAGGCTTCACCCAGGAAATTGCGGAACAGTAGCGCGAGAATGATCGCAACCACAATCGATTCAAAGGTTTCGCGAGTTCCTCGATCACGGATGAATTTCAGTACAACCGACGGTCCATCGTCAAATTGCGGTTCGTATTTGATGGCTTCCTCGCGTTCAGCCTGTCGCTCAAAATCACTTTTTCGTTTAAACATTAGTCAGAAGTTGGAACTTGATTGATGAAGATGTTAAGCGTTCAACCAGCGCAATCAAACTTCGATCGGGCTCTCGGAACTCCTTTGCTTGGAAGCCGGACGACTGCGCGGAATGGCTGATCGTTAAACGGTATTTCCTTTTAACGAGAAATTCCAAATTACATTGCGTTTCGCACAGTATAGCGGATTTAGGGCGTGGGGCATATCTTGGTTTGAAACTCAAAATTGCTAACTTAATTCGTAAGTGTTTCGTTGCATTTGAGAATGTCGCAACGTTAAGTGCCAGCATTCCTTCAATATTAGAGTTTCGTCACCCCACGCTCTGCGTATCCGATCTCGGAACGCGCACCGATTCGACGAATCGCTGCGTCTCCTCCGAGGGGGGAGGTGTCAAGCGGCTGACGAGGATTGTTACGGCAAAATTGAGTAAGCATCCAACCGCGCCAATTCCCTCGGCCGATATTCCAAAACACCATTCGCCAAAAAAAGGAACCTCGACATAGGGAAGGATCTTGTCCGCCTTGGTTCCCAGAATATAAATGGCGGTAAACAGCAGCCCAACAATCATCCCAGCGATCGCGCCTTCACGATTTGTCCGTTTGTCAAAGATACCCAGCAGGATAACGGGAAAGAAACTGGCCGCAGCGAGTCCAAAGGCAAATGCGACCACTTGTGCAACGAAACCTGGTGGATTGACTCCAAAGTAACCGGCGACAACGATTGCGAATAAAATCACGATGCGTCCGACAGCCACTCGCCGAGCTTCACTGGCATGGCGGTCAAAAAAATGAATGTAAAGATCATGCGCAATCGAGCTGCTGATGACGAGCAGTAATCCAGCCGCAGTGCTTAGCGCCGCGGCCAAGGCTCCCACCGCGACAAACGCAATCACCCAAGGCGCTAACCCCGCGATCTCCGGGGAGGATAAGACAATGATGTCGCGATCGATGAACACTTCGGCAAACTCCGTCGAGTTCGGCAGAGCGCTCAGTTGAATCACACCATCACCATTCAGGTCATTAATCTTGATCAAATCCGTACGCTGCCAGACATTGACCCATTCAATGATCTTATTGGGGTCCTTCGGGTCTTCAAGGTGGTAGATTGTTCGCGGCGGCTGGGATGCCTCAAGTGGATCGGTCGCGGCAAGGTCCTCGACTTTAACAATTTTCGCACCCTCTAAAGTTTCCAATAAATTGTACCGGGCAAACATCGCCAATGCCGGCGCCGTGGTGTAAAGGACGGCGATAAACGCCAATGCCCATGCCGCACTATACCGAGCAGCGCGAACATTCGGCACCGTATAAAATCGTACGATCACATGTGGCAATCCTGCCGTCCCTACCATCAAGGCAACCACCACGCATAGCAAATCCAGTTTCGTTTTGAACAGAAATGGCTCGGTATATTCGCCAAACCCCAATTCGACCTGGATCGCATTCAATTTCGCTGTAATGTCCGAAGCAACGATTCCAATTTGCGGAACTGGATTTCCGGTCAATAACGAAGATAGCGCAATCGTTGGAATTAGAAAGGCAAAGATGAGTACAAAATACTGAACGACTTGGGTCCAGGTGATCCCTTTCATCCCACCCAACACGGCAAAAAAGGCCACGATCACCATGCCGATCACGACGCCTTGCCAAATATCAACTTCCAGAAATCGGCTGAAGACAATTCCGACACCTCGCATTTGACCGGCGACGTAGGTGAGTGAAACAAAAATCGCGCAAATTGCTGCTACGACCCGCGCGGTTTCACTTTCGTATCGAGTTCCTACAAAATCCGGAACCGTGTAACGTCCGAATTTTCTTAAATAGGGTGCCAGCAACAACGCCAACAACACATAACCACCAGTCCACCCCATCAAGTACATCGAGCCATCGCTCCCCAAAAAGCTGATCAGTCCAGCCATCGAAATCAATGACGCGGCACTCATCCAGTCGGCCGCCGTGGCGGCACCA
>JBGTDM010000342.1:0-3366 GCA_041748315.1 Pirellulaceae bacterium | reverse complement strand
GGAAGCACCTGTTTCCGGTTTGTATCCTAGTCGAAGTCTCTCGGATCGTCTTCCGTTGCTAGATACTAGGCCGACCTACTGTAGCTGCCGCTGTCCCCAGCGGCAGATGGCCCCTCTCGACGCTTTCCATGTGAGAAATGCTGGTTAGTCCTACAGCGCCGGCTCGATGCAACGCTGTAGGCCAGCCTTTCCAGGCTGACGCCGTTTACCTGGTTTGTGCCAAACCGGGAGGATTGGGTCAGCTTGGAAAGGCTGACGTAAATACCTTGCGCTGTAGGATTAGCGTGGGATCGTTAGTCCGATCGTAGACCCTGCCGAATCGCATTTCTTCCGATCGCCAATGGTATTTTGCCCAAATCGAGGGGTGGCGGTTTCGGGGCCAACCAGTCTCTTATCAACCGATTAATGAGAAACGCAGATCGTACTTTTTGCATCTCAAACGGCGCATTACACCGAAAGCATCCTTTGGAACCGGAGGCATTGACTGATTAACTCCCAGTTAATGCAGGTTTTGAGACTCTGCGGAGAGGACATTCCTCGAACTGAAAGGCAACTGAACGTCGGAACATCTGTGAGTGATGAGGCTATTCGTCGTGTCTCGGTCCACTGCCGTCAGCAGCACTGTTAATTACCCATTCTCTTCAGTTTGCAAGGTTTCCGCTATCACTACTTTTTGTGTGACAAGGATTATGTAATTCCGCTAAGTCGCAATACCGATAAAGACTGTGATGCAGGCTCACGCGCTCGTCCTTCCAATCAGCAACTTTTTCATCCGGCTGAGAAACTGCAACCTGATCGATTCAACCCTATTGGCCGACACTGACCGAGGTCAGCACATAATACCCTAACGAGCGAACCGCACGACATACCGGGAATCGGAGGCCCGTCAGATGAAATCTCATTCTTTTTTTGCGTTAATGGTCTTGATCGCATTATTCTCAACGCGCAACGGAAGTGCGGATTTGACAGCACAAATCGAAAGTATGGGAGCGCTGAATTGGAGCTCCCATACGGTGCAGACTCGTCCCTTTGGAGATTCAAACCGCTATCCGGTCGTCGCGGGTTGTGCGTTGCAAACGACCGGCAACCTGGTCGCGATTGTTGGTGATAATCATGTCGTCAACATCTATGATCGAGTCGCTGGAAGATTTACCCATCAGTTGGGTGGTCATACGGATTGGGTCCAAGCGGCCCGATTCTCTCCCGATGGTCGTTGGCTGGCGACATGTGGAAATGATCGACGCATTTTGCTGTGGGACACGCGAAGCTTCTCTGAACCGCAAACGTTGTTTCAGGGGAGCGACGCGATAGCAGATATTAACTTCACGAACGACGGCACCAAGCTTGTCGCGGTCGGCTTTGAAAATAAGGTTTATTTGTTTGATTTAAATACGCGGCGACAAATCATGCAACTGCCAGGTCCCTGTGAGGATTTGCGATGTGCCTCATTTTCCGACGACGACTCGTTACTGGCAGTGGGAGGACGCAATGGTATCGTTCGAATCTTCAATGCGATCTCTGGGGATCAGATAACCGATATTGAATTGCACAAGCGGCGAATTCGCAGCATTCAATTTACGATGGACAACCGCTTGATCACCTGTGGAGAGGATTCGGTGGTGAAACTGACTGACATCTCCAATGCAACGGCACCCATGAAGTTGCCACAGCATGGTGGAAAGCTGTTTGCCGTTCGGTCACTGGGCGGAAATCTGCTGGCCACCGGGGGATCAAACAACAAGATCTATATTTGGGACGTTGAGCAGCTCAAGCAGGTAGGAACGTTGGAAGGGCATACCGGAACCGTTTCTTCGCTGGATTACCATGCCGGGCTGTTGGTTTCAGGGTCGTTCGACACTCAGGTTCGATTCTGGTCGGCAGAGAAAATTGCGTCATTAATCGAGGAGCGCGAGTCACAATTCAAACTACGATAGCTTGCTTTAAACCGGGTCCTGTCAGAACAGGTCGAGCCCTCGTCTCGACGACCCCTCGATCATTCATCATCGGCACCATGATCGTTGAAAACGCGATTTGCCAATTTGCGGGGATCGTGGCGGTCAGCTGGATGAATACCACCAGGAAAAGACACGAAATCAGAACACACGCCTCAATATGGAGGGCCTAACCTTGAGCCTTTTCTCACGATTTTTCCGCAGTACAAACAGCGATCATCGCACTGATTCAGCCGTAACTACAACGAAACTCTTGCGCAAATGCCACTTTGAGGTCATGGAGCAGAGACACTTGTTAACTGCAAATCCAGTGATCGCCGGAATCACTTATCTTGAAGACGATAGTGGACAGGACATCACCCCGGACTTTTTTGAAGTCACATTTCAAGGTGGCTCGGCGACGACGCAAATGACACATTTTGTCATTAATGGCGACCAGGATCAAAGCGGCAACCTGACAATCGGTGACATGATTTTCCATGTTAATAACAGCCAGATCGGTGCCAATAGCTTTCATGCCTTTAGTTTCGTCGCTGAAAAAAGTATCGGCGTCACCCAGGATGACATTCTTGATATCTTCGTTTCAGAAGACGGATTGTCGCTGGAAGTGTCGTTGAAGAACTTCGTCGCTGGCGACAAATTAGTCTTTACGATTGATGTCGATGAAATGGAGCGACTTCGTTTTGACCCGATCGCCTCCGGTGTCGAATTCGAAGGAACGTTTTTCCATGCGACGTTTGTCGACGAACATTACACGTTTGATGCGCTGGAGATCAATACAATTGTGACCATTGACGGCGGATTCCAGCAGCCGCAGACCGCCGGGATGTTTTTTGACTATTATGACGAGCTGTTTAGCAAGGCTGCTTCAATCGCCGGAACGACGTTAAACCTCACTTTAGATAACGAATCAGGTAAAGCCGATCGTACCGCAGGGGCAATCGATGCGTACGAATTGCAACCGAAGCCAGTCTCGATCTCCGGCCATGTCTATCATGATGCGAATATTAACTGTATTCATGATCCGGATGAAGAGGGCATCGCGAATGTGTTTATCTCGCTGCAAAAACTTAACACAACCACCAACGTTTATGAAACGGCAGCGGTGACCAAAACGAACGCGAATGGCTATTACGAGTTCGGTGAAAACTTGGGTTTAATGCCGGGCACCTATCGATTGGTTCAAATTCAGCCCGAGGTCTATCTGGATGTCGGCGCATCGGCTGGGACAATTAATGGCCAGTCGGTTGGTCAAGTCATGAATAATACCCAGGGTGCACCCAATGTAATCGGCAATATCGTGATCCCACTCGGTGGTTTGGTCGCTAAAAACTATGACTTCAAAGAGGTCTTGCCGGCAACCATTCGAGGTTCCGTCTATCATGATGCGAATATTAACTGTATTCATGATCCG
>JBGTDM010000341.1:0-4045 GCA_041748315.1 Pirellulaceae bacterium | reverse complement strand
TGACATCTGCTTTTTGATTGTTGCCGTCACACGGTGGTTGAAAATGTTTGCATCTTGGCGGACAAAAATACGAAAAATTGATCAGTTGATCGCTGCCGGGCAACTTTCTCAGGCAGTGCATGAAGTGTTGACGGATCAGTTGGGGAACCAGCGTGGGAGCGCCCCGACGATAAACCGTTTAAGCACCAGCTTGATCCACCAGGCTCAGCGATTTGCAGCGATGGGTGATTTTAATGGGGCCTGGGATAATATGGATCATGCCACCTTGATCAGCTTGCCGGAAATGGCTGATCGACTTGCCAAGGAAAAGTCGCGTTTAGTTGATCAAACAGTCGAGCACGCGCAGCAATTAGTTGAAATGGGAAAACCTGCTCAAGCTAATCGAGTTGCTTCCTTACTCGAATCTCGAGGCATCCTTGATCGACGTGTTGACGAAATATGCCGAGTCTGCCGATCGTTGCAGTTTGCGGAACAACGAATTGCCGAGGGCAAACTGATTGAGGCGGCAGAATTGTTTGACGAGATTCATCGTCGTCATCCCGAGATGCAGTTTTTGAAAACTCGTGCGATTTCGCTGCGCGAACAACGCTCGGAATTGTCGGACCTGCATGGGAAACTTGCATCGGCGATCAACCATTCGAATTGGCCTCAAGCTCGTCAGCTTTCCAGCCGTATGCTACAGATTTCGCCAAACTATCAAATTGCGATTGACGCGATTCGCCGTTGCCAAACCATGGAGGAGGAAGCCCTGGTGATGCAGCCGGCGGCCGAACATCATTCGGCCAAGCCCGCATCGGTTGAAACCGGCGCGACACTTCGCAATGATCGAATCATGCGTCCGCTTGGTGAACGGAAAAACGCCTCCAGCGGCGAGAGGTGGGATGATGCTCTGGTCGATACCGATAGGGAGACCCGAGTTACAAAACACAGTGATACGCAAGTCCCCCATTCTATTGAGTTGTCGTCGATTCGCGACAGCGACCGTCATCAACCGCAACCGTTTTTGCTGTGGGTCGATGGGGTCGGTGGCTTTTGGATCTGCCTAAACGACAACATCACCATCGGTCAATACACCTTGAATAAACGAGTTGACGTGCCGATCCAGGGAGAATTGGGGTCCAATCAAATTCGACTGATGCGCGTCAATGATGCCTATGTGCTTACCCCAATCGCCAAGTCTGATGGCGGCATAATACTGGATGGTGAAATTCTGGACAAAGATACGCTGCTGGATCGAAACCACGTGCTGCAGGTTGGTCCAGCGAGATTCCGATTTCACCTTCCTCATCCGCTCAGCAACACGGCCAGCCTAAAAATCCAGACTCGACATCGGACAACACCTTGGTCAGACGGGATATTTGCAATGGGGACGACCCTGATTTTAGGTCCAGATGCCAAAAGCCATATTGTGTGCCCTGAATGGAGTCGACAATTAGTGATTTTCCGCCGCCCTGACGGGTTGTATTGCAAGATGTTGGGGTCGTTTGTTGTCGATGGCCGACAATCGGAAAGTCAGGCGAAATTGGCGGAAAATTCGACCATTTGCGACGAGGATTTTGCCGTAACTTTGGAGCCGATTGAGGTTTTGTAATTCGCCGGCCTCGGCAATCCTTGCGGCTAAAGAACAAAACCGGTTTTTTTACCGTCGAAAAACAGAAACAAAACGTCCATAATAGAAAATACCGAGGACAAGCCTTCTAGGTGATGATACGATGCGAAAAGCTACCCATGTTCCCAGCGAAGTCGCCGACCCCTTAAAGGCTCAAATTTCTGATTATCCAGACAGGTCCGGTCCCTTGAACGATTCAAACGAACAACCGATACCTCCACCGCAAGATCGCTTCGAACAGTTAACCACGGCTTGTGATGAATCAACTCCAGAACTTTTGCGGGTGCGTGGCATGAAATTCATGTACCCCAGCGGCAGCAAACCGCTGGAAGGGTTCACGATCAAGCGAGGAATCGGTATTGGCGGTTTTGGCGAGGTCTATTTCGCGCTAAGCGATGCTGGAAAAGAGGTTGCGCTTAAACGCATTCTGCGAAATTGCGATATCGAACTGCGCGGTGTGCGGCAATGTCTCAACCTCAAACATTCGAACTTGATCGCTTTATGGGACATTCGCGAAAGTGGCTCAGGGGACTGTTGGGTCGTCATGGAGTACGTGCCAGGGATTAGCTTACGCGATGCCGTTAATGAACACGCTCGCGGTATGCCACTGGACGAAGTTGATCGTTGGTTTTCCAGCGCTGCTGCGGGCGTCGCTTACCTGCATGAACGAGGAATCGTACATCGAGACTTGAAGCCGGGTAATATCTTTCAGGACGATGATGAACAGATCATCAAAATCGGTGACTATGGGTTGTCCAAGTTCATCTCGACCAGTCAACGCGACAATCAAACCGAAAGCGTCGGTACATTTCATTACATGGCGCCAGAGATTGGCAAAGGCATTTATGGCAAGGAAGTTGATATCTATGCCATGGGAATCATTTTGCATGAAATGCTGACGGGACGAGTTCCGTTTGACGGAGAAAGCAGTCAAGAGATCATCATGAAACACTTGACGGCGGATCCGGATTTAGACATCATTCCCGCTCCTTTTCGCGCGGTGATCCGCCGAGCTCTCGCCAAGGACCCGAACAAACGTTACTCGTCGGTTGAAGAGTTGGTCGCCGATCTGGGATTCAAACAGATTCCGAATAGCCTGCATCGTCGTGTCAAGGACTTGAATTCGCGCTCAGGTCGCCGCATACCGCCCATCACCACAGCGCTGGACCATTCAAGGTCCGAATCGACTCAAAAAACCAACGATCCTATCATCTTCATCGGCGACGAGATCGAATTTGGACAGGTGCACGAAATCATCGAAGCGGATTCGGCCATCATGAGTCGCGGCGACAAGCCAGTTTTGGTTGAGCAGGTTGAAGTGATTGAAAACACCAATTATTCAACGCGTGGCCTTTCCAGCGAGCCGATCGCCAGGGCCGTTCATCATGGCTATCAAGGCTTCGTCGATTGGTGGAACAATGGCAATATATCGACGCCGCTTAAAGTGGCAATTGTCGGTGCAGGTGTGTTGGCATTGATTTTCAATCTGGAATTGTTGTTGCCGCTTACACTGGGCTTGGCGTTTGTCTATTTGGTTTATTATCTAGTACGGATCGCTTTTTTGCCGACTTCGGAAGGGGACTTTCCCCGCGCTCAACCTGCCCAAGTTATCGTTTCGGGTGTGAGATATCCAAATGCCAGTGACGGTTTAGCGGTCAACCAGCGAGGTAGGACCAGGAAAGAGCAGGCTGCGGACTTGCGAGAAGAATTGGGGCAACGCCGCTGGTCGACTCGAATTGCGGAATTGAGTGGCTCGTTGGTCGTTGCAACCTTGGCTTGTGCGACATTCAGCCTTCTTGGCTTGGCGGTTGGCGGAAACCTCACGAGTCCGACAACCGAAACCTGGATGTTTTATACTTGGTTGTTTCTGACGAGTACCTTCGCCACGTGGGGAATCCTGGTCGTTAATAAGACGTGGGAACATAAAGAAGGTGACTTTGGCTTACGTCGATTTGCCATGCTGTCATTGGGGATGTTGCTCGGTTTGGCGTCGTTCGGATTCGCACATGCCATGAACCTGAGTTGGAACAATCAAAATTCGATTGAACTTGGAACCAATTTATCGTTTTTCGAACAGGCGGCGTTTGCACCTGCTGGAATTCCGAGCCTGCTTTGCCACTTGTCCTTTTTCGCAACGTTGTTCCTGTTGATTCGCTGGTGGAAGAATGCCGATCCCATTCGTCGCAGCCGATTGAACCTGTTCGGCGTCGGGGTCTGTCTGATTTGGGCAGTCATTTTGGGACAGCTGTTCTATTTCCCGCAACCTTGGGGGATGATCATCGCCGTCGTTGTGGCAGCAGCCACCCAGATCGCGTCGCCTTGGCGCGGGAACCAGAGTCCCAAACTGAAAGCAGTCGCCTAGCCCGCATTTCTCACAACGATGACTTTTGCGTTGGCGATCGCTCGATTGTTGGGCAAATGTCAGTGTTGTGGGCA
>JBGTDM010000340.1:0-8641 GCA_041748315.1 Pirellulaceae bacterium | reverse complement strand
GAATCTTGTCATTCTTACCGGGGCAGGGCTCTCTCAAGAGTCCGGCCTGCCGACTTATCGCGGTGCCGGAGGGTGGTGGCGAGGCTACGATGCGACCGAATTGGCGACACCGATGGCCTTTGAACATCATCCGGAACTTGTGTTGGAATTCTATAACGATCGACGGCGGATGCTCCAAAACTCGGAAGTCAAGCCGAATCCTGCCCACCAGGCATTGGCCGATTTCCAATCGCAACAAAGTGGCGCGACGTTGACACTAGTCACCCAAAACGTCGATGATCTGCTGGAGCGCGCAGGTTGCCGCGACGTCATTCATATTCACGGCGAATTGCTTAAAGCACGTAGCCTGGAAACCGGCGAGGTGTTCGATTGGCCGAACGACTTGACGCTTGAGACCCCACATCCAGGGATCGGCAACAAACCAGGCCGGCTACGCCCGCACATCGTCTGGTTTGGCGAGCAACCCATGATGTTGGACAGGGTCTATGATAAGCTGGCTGAATGCGACCTGTTCGTTTCGATCGGTACGTCAGGAGTCGTTTGGCCCGCAGCCGGATTTGTTCAACATGTTCCCGGCTGTTGCCGCTGCGTCGAACTCAATATGGATGATACGCAAGTTAGCGTTCATTTCCACGAAACTCGCCGCGGCCCGGCCAGCCAAATTGTCCCCGAATTCTTATCGGAAATCAGTAAAATGCTCAACTGATCGTGGCGATCGAATGATTTTTCAGCTTCCAAAAACTGTTACATTGCGTCAATTTCGCCAACCATCAGCAGGTGTCGGTCGTCGCGTGGATCTTCAAAGCGAAGGTGAAGAAAGCGGATTCGAGAAGGGGACTGAATCGGAATGTCAAGTTGACTCGCGTACGCTTGTTGTTCGACAGTCCCCAGTTCATTAAGGGGGCTGTCGGAATCGCGGGAACCCGACACCGTCACACGCCGAGCCGACCCCCCTTCGAATGGAAAACGAACGGTAGCTTGACGAACGTTTTTTACCTCGCCTAAATCGATTGTTAATTCATGAGGAAATCCGACGGCATTCTCTCCGACGTCAGTGACCCAACTAATCAATGGATCACCGTCAATGGCGGCGGCCGCTCGCTGCCGAGCCTTTAGTGGATCTCGATTTCCTCTTGCAGAAATAATCGACTACTTTTCCTTATGGATGGCAAACTGCCGTGCGGCAATGGGGCTGATTTGACTGCTTGCCGACGAGGAAAGAGTGTAAATCAACGCCACCCAAAGTGTGACGCAACATTTCTGGATCATCATAGCTCCTGTTGCCGGAGGTGCTGACTTTATTTCGCGATCTGCTAAGACTACACTTTAACTGAGCTCTCGATTCAATTGAAGCCAGTTGCTCGGCAATTGATTTACGAGAACTTCAATCCGGCAATTTGCGCGGTCCACCTTTAAATAAGCCGAGGTGCAATGCAATCAGTCTTTTATCAGGAGGTCGAGATTTCCATGAGACAATTAACCATACTTGCCCTAATGCTGACTACCTTTGCCGTGGTTGCCCCCACGATTTTCGCGGGGCCTCAAGATGGGGATTGGGTCGATCTATTCGATGGCAAATCACTCGAGGGTTGGACGCAACGCGGTGGAGCGGCCCACTACGATGTGATCGATGGCATGATTGTCGGGTCGACAGTGCCTAATACGCCGAACTCGTTTCTCTGCACCGATACGATGTATACGGACTTTGAATTGGAGTTGGAGTTTAAGGTCCATCCCGAGTTGAACTCCGGCATTCAAATTCGCTCAAACAGCCTGGAAAGCTATCAGGATGGTAGGGTGCATGGATATCAAGTCGAAATTGATCCTTCGGATCGAGCATGGAGCGGCGGCATTTACGACGAGGCCCGACGTGGCTGGTTGAATGATTTGCGGAACAATAATGCGGCTCGATATGCCTTCAAGCAAGGTGACTGGAATCACCTGCGAATTCGGGCTGTCGGTGACCGAATTCAATCGTGGCTCAATGGAGTCGCGGCAGCCGATCTAACCGATTCGATGACCGGACGGGGCTTTATCGCTCTACAGGTTCACGGGGTCGGGGGGCGACAAGACAAACTCACCGTCCAGTGGCGGAATTTGCGCATCAAAGAGAATCCATCGATCATCGAGCATGAGCAAGACGAATCTGATGACTCTGGAGACCTTCTTCAATCGACTGAAAAGACACCTGGAATTGTATTTGTTGACTCGGATGGCGGCGAGATTAAAAAGCTGGCGGGTGGGTTTCGCTTTACGGAAGGTCCGGCACTCGGTCCAGATGGGCAAATTTATTTCAACGATATTCCGAACGAAACCACCCATGTGTTCGATCCGGAAACCGGAGCCACCAAGGTCTTTCGAAGAGATACCGGTAGCGCCAACGGATTGTTTTGGACGGCCAATGACGCGCTGATTTGTTGTGAAGGGGGGCGGCGCCAACTGACTCGAATCTGGAAGGATCAAGTCGATGTACTAGCGAATGAGTTTGAAGGGAAAAAACTTAACAGTCCAAACGATCTAGTGCTGGATACTGCTGGCGGGATTTATTTTACCGATCCCAGATATGGCAGTCGCGATAATTTGGAGCTCGACGTTGAAGGTGTTTACTACGTGAACACGCGAAAACAGATTTTCAGGGTGATCGATGACATGAAACGACCCAACGGCTTGATCATGTCCCCTGATTTTAGAACGCTGTATGTCGCGGATCACGGTGACGCGAAAACCTGGGCTTACGATGTGAGCGGCGAGGGACAACTCACCGGTAAACGGCTGTTTGCGGAGATCGGAAGTGATGGCATGACCATCGATCAGGCCGGCAACGTGTACCTGACGTGGCGGGATTCGATCGCCGTCTATTCAGCTGGCGGTAAAGAGATTGCCCAACGAGTCATGCCAGAAGCACCGACGAATTGCCTGTTGGTCGGCAAGACATTATATGTCACGGCACGAACCAGTTTGTATGCAATTGAAACGGAACAACAAGGACTGTTCGATTGAAGGACCCATATAGTCCGAGTTCATTCGAGAATATCTGCGATCACAAAACGACAAAGAATCCGACCTGCTCGGGTCGACGCAACCCATGCTCGACAACTAGTTGGATGCTTCGGCAATCTCAGCATACATCTGAATCAATTGCTTGTAATAGGTCTCAATCAGGCCGCGTTGACGATTGAGTTCCTGACTGATTTCTGCCGAGCTTTGGGAGACCGCTGCCAAGTCACGCTGATAGCCATCTAGATCAGCTTCCAGATCGTTGAGCTTATCAGCGCGAACACTTTGTTGAGCCATCGCCTCGTCAATTCCTTTATCGGTAATCGCTTTGACCCGTTGGACTTCAGCCAAGCTCTCTTCAAAAACGCGAATTTGTTGCGTGGTCTGAGTCAAAAGATGTGGATAATTTTTTAGCATTCGCCGATAGATATCGGCATCATTGCCACCCACTCGCTCGACATCCATCGTTTCGACCAGAGGGGGGATGCGAATCGTCGAGCCATCTGCATCCGTAATATCATAACCTAAGACGCCGGTCAATTTTGGGACGACAATGGTATCGCCAGTATTAAACGAGATGTCGGACCCATAATGTAATGAGCGATCAACAGCTCGCCCATTTAAATCAAATGCATTTTCGCTTGCGCTCCCTGTGCCGTCCACCTGGAAAGGTCGAGAAGGCGCCGTGAATCGAAGTCGTACGTACAAGTTCTCGATGCCGGGATCAAATATGTCCGACTTGCGATCAGTTTGTCCCGCAATCCAATTCTGGATGATACCCATTTGCAATCCATCGAACGCGAAATCGTCGATCAATTGCTCATATTCCACGCTATCTGTATCCAATCCCATTTTTTCCGGCGTCAGGTATCGGCTAATGAGCAAGTTACGATAATTGTCAATGTCGAATTCATCGCTGTCGGCATCAATGCCGGCATGACGCTTGAAAATGCCACGATCGTCGATTGGCATCTTTTCGTAAAACGACCAAGCCGTCTGAGGGCCCTGCATATCCGATTGACCATCCGCCGAAACGAACAGAGGTTTAAGAGTTGCTTGATTGCCAGATGTACCGGATACCTGAAAGGTACCGATAAATGTTGACGCAAATTTCTGCGGAGGTGTGGACTCAATGAACTCTTCGCGGAACGCATAGAGAATTGTATCCTGCGCTAATTGAGCAGCACCATCGCCACTCTCTGAACTGATTGTTGCAACGGCATTTTCGCCTTGAATCTGCACCGACGCATCTTCCCAAACTCGCCCCTTACCGATCATCGCTACATTGAGTTCAAGATTTGCGCCGCGAAATGAATTTGGCGTGAACATTAATGCATCATCAGGACCATTAAGTGTTTCGCGATACTTTTTCTCGTTTGCTTCGAGAATACTCTGATTCTGTTTGGCCCGATCCATCCAGGCATGGCGCGCCTTTAGAGCCTGTGAACCTGAATACGCGCCGAAAATTCCAGTAACAAAAATCAGAAACACAAAGATGATGTTCGTCCAACCCCAAGTCTTTGCGGACTGGAACAACGAAATAAATATCAAGATGGCCAAGACCAAAATTACAAGCAATGAAATCAGCATATGGCGTTCCGCCTAGTTTGTAGGTCTAAAAGCTGTCGAATCGTTTCTCTCAATGCCTCAAAGCATTGCACGACGACCGATGCACAAAAGGAAGCCCAAAACCCAGTTGGACTCAAAGCCTGCACAAACGCGGGCTATTCGATTTTACATTGCAAAGCAACGACATTCGCCGTCTAAAATCCCGGTTCAACACAAGTTTACATGATAATTTAGGTAGTTTGGGTTGTCAACAATTCGTAATCGTTAGATTCTACGCAGTTGTTTTGCTCGACTCAACGGTGTTCGCCAATTGACGGCAAACTCCACGAGAATTTGCTTTGGGTCAAGTAATTCTCGGCAAAATACCGAAAAGTTGCATAGTCACTTCAGCCGTTGTAACCGATGCGTTAAGGACAATGCAGGTAATGCTTGCGACGTATCCCTGGCGACCCAGACGGATCGTTAAATTTCCCGATTTATCGACCGAATGCTAGCGATGGCTTCAGGAGGAATTGAACGTGAGCTTTCGATTATTAGTAAATCGGTACGCAAACGCGGTTTTTGCCGTATGCGTATTGTCAATCATTGTTGCCGGTTGCCACCGTGGCTACTATCGGCGGCAGGCAGATTCCGATGCCCAAATGCTGATCGAGCAAAAAACATGCGATCCGCGATGGGGTCAAATCGATCCAACCATTGAAATCGATCCACGATCGCGAATGTTCGATCCGTTTTCAGCCGATCATCCCCCTCTGCCACCTGATGATCCTGAATCACACAAGTTAATGGAACGGGTCGATGGGAAACCTGGCTATCCTCATTGGCATGCAAATGGCGACACTCAGTATGTTGAAAATCCTGAGTGGCTCTCGTATGTACCCATGAATGAAAAGGGGGAACTGGTTTTGGACCAGGACACGGCTGTTCTGTTGGCCCTCATTCATTCCGGTGATTTTCAAACCCAACGCGAAACTCTTTATCTCTCCGCGTTGGAGGTCTCCCTGCAGCGCTTTGGCTTTGACTCCCAGTTGTTCGCGAGTGTCAACAGTTTCTTTCGTTCGAACGGCGAGTTTCGAGGTGGCACCAATACGATCGGTTTAGAAAATGGTCGAGTGAGTTTGCAACGACTGGGAATAACCGGTTCGACATTGGCCATTGGCTTAGCAAACACCATCGTATGGAATTTTGCCGGCAATAACACACAGACGGCAAATTCATTGATCAACTTTTCGTTTATTCAACCCCTGTTGCGTGGCGGGGGTCGTGACCGCATCTTAGAGTCGCTGACCCAAACCGAACGGAATCTGTTAACCAATATCCGTCAAATGGAACGTTTTCGGCAAGGCTTTTATTTGAGTATCACCACCGGTCGCAATCCTGGTCAGGGGGTTGGTGGTAGTGGATTGGGCACGCCGGGATCTGCACAAGCACAAGCGGGCGGGTTTCTGGGACTGCTCAACGATCTCCAGGCGATCCGAATTCAAGAGCGAAACGTCGTCGACCAAGAGGAAATCCTGGAGCAGTTCCGTGCCTTTTTCCGCGAGGAACGTATTGACCTGTTACAGGTAACTCAGGTCGAAGGGAATTTTTACAATGCGCAACGGCAACTCGCCCAGTTGCGCACGAACTATCAAAACTCTCTGGATCAGTTCAAAATCACGTTGGGACTCCCGCCTGATTTACCGGTCGTTATTAGCGATCAATACCTTAGCCGGTTCGAACTGATAAGCAACACGATCAACGATAGCCAATCCGAGATTAAGTCATTACGAAGTGATGCGGGTCAGGTGTTAACTCGACTCAACAACTTAATGCAAGCGGCGAAATTCGATGCGGATCCAGTACAGGACGGAAGTCAATTTGGCGTGGTGTGGACAGATGACTATTCCGGCTATCTAAAACAATTGATGCCGATCCTGGAAAAGTTGGATCCAATTCGTCAGTCTATATTAACGACCGTTGTCGAGGAAGTTCGCATTGACCTTGCCAAATTGGATGCGATTCGACCCGAAAGGATCGAAAGCCTGAGAAGGTTGCAGCAGATAATCAGCGAGAATCCCGACCAATACAATATTGCAACCGCAATTCTCGACGAAGATGAAGTCGCGACCGTCGAGGCCTTGGAGGCGGAATTAGCGCAAATCATAGCGAAGATCGAGCAAAGTGCCGCTCAGGTTGCGTCGACAATCGCCATGGTTCAAGCGCTGGTCGAGGAGGGAGAAAGCCTCCCCCCTCAGGAATTGTTCGATCGTCTAACGAGCCAAGTCTCCCGACAGACGCCGGAATTAATCACACAACTCTCCAATTTGGTATTGGAACTATCATTGGTGCAGGCCCGCGCCCGGAGCGACGCGATTATCTTGCCTGAAATCGACCTTTCATGGCAGCAGTCGATCGCGATTGCCAAATGTTTTCGCCTCGATTGGATGAATGCACGCGCCGCGCTCGTCGACCGTTACCGACGGATCGAACTGATCGCCGACGACTTGGAATCGCAATTGGATCTCGTGTTCGAAGGTGAGATGGGTAACGATGGCAATAATCCGTTTAAGGTTAGATATGAAAACGGCTCGTTAGGTGTTGGCGTGCGATTCGATGCCCCGATCACGCGACTATCCGAACGGAATCGATATCGCGAGGCCTTGATTCAATATCAACAGGCACGTCGATCGTACTACCAATTCAAGGATGCAGTGAAACGCAACTTGCGTCAATCCATTCGCGTCATTGAGCTGAACAAAATTCTGTTTGAACTCGATCGACGGTCTGTGAGAATCGCCGTGCAGGAAGTCGAATTGGCGAGACTGAGGCTGGAACAGCCTCCGACAATCCAACGCGCGTTGGGGGGTGGATCAGGGTTTAGCGATCAGACCGCCGCCAACTTGACAAATGCACTCAACGGGCTACAGCAGACCCAAAATCGTTTTCTTTCCACCTGGGTGAACTTTGAAGCGCAACGACGAGGGTTGGATTTTGATTTGGGGACCATGCGTTTGACCCCAGACGGCTACTGGGTCGATCCCGGTGACATCGACGAAACGATTGCGGTTCGCGCCGCCGAGGCTTTCGGAATCATTTGCGACCCGTGCGCTTCAGAAATTGATCCCTATTCCAACTTTTATGATCACGATATTCCTGGTTTGACCGACTGGTCAACTCAATCAGGTTCCCCAGAGCTGGAACAGATCGAACCCGGCACCTACGAGTTTGACGGAAAGTGGCCAGGTTCCAATTCTAGACAGGATGAACATGGCAATTTGCTGGATCCTCGTTCCGACATGGACCTGAATCCTCCGCCGCCTGACGGCGCAAAAACAGCTCCCGTCTCTGGCCGATCGGCGATCCTCCCCGTTCGAAATCTACCGATCTTCAGGTAGCTATTTTTAAATCACTTTGACAAGATGATTTCGGGATCCGACTGCATCGACGTCGAATCATTTTGGAGGTTACGAAAGTCAACAGTATTCCAAATTCTGTTATTTGCAAACGACCAGCCGTTTGCTAAAAGCGGGTCATGTTGAACCCAATTTCGTAATTCACCCGCACTCGCATTTGTTCGATATACTCGAACATCAATTCCCTGACGCGTCGAATGACGTCATCAATTTCCTGATACAGCATCCGGAACTCACGAACACATTGACCGTCGGCAAGGAGCGAGCGCTCGAAGCATCCACTGGGGGTACGCCTCCCCAATTAAAGCCAATGGGTGTCTCGCCAAAACATGCTGAGCAATTTTCGGCAGAATCTGGTCCCACCGTTCGCTGAACTTCACACGCCTTACCCTTCTGAGTGGATACCGTTGCGCCGGCCGCGAGACCCACATCGCCTTGGCGGCGAGAATCACCTCATTCGATTCCGATATTTCCGCCATTCGTTAGCCCGCATTTCTCACATGGAAAGCGTCGAGTGGGGCCATCTGCCGCTGGGGACTGCGGCAGCTACAGTAGGTCGGCCTGTCCTCAGGCCGACACATTCTCAGGCCGACACTTTGACCTGAACGCACCGTTGCCCACAACACTGACATTTGCCCAACAATCGAGCGATCGCCAACGCAAAAGTCATCGTTGTGAGA
>JBGTDM010000339.1:0-29302 GCA_041748315.1 Pirellulaceae bacterium | reverse complement strand
TCTCACAACGATGACTTTTGCGTTGGCGATCGCTCGATTGTTGGGCAAATGTCAGTGTTGTGGGCAACGGTGCGTTCAGGTCAAAGTGTCGGCCTGAGAATGTGTCGGCCTGAGGACAGGCCGACCTACTGTAGCTGCCGCTGTCCCCAGCGGCAGATGGCCCCTCTCGACGCTTTCCATGTGAGAAATGCGGGCTAATCTTCCGGTGAAACTCCTGGCGTTGATTCGGGCCAAGGACATGGGTTGGGTTTGCCCTGGGGAGTCACAGACAGATCGGCAGATTTCACGCAGAAAAACGGCAACACCCTCCGTGACAGATCATATTCCAACTCAAAGGAATTCGAATATCTGGGATGCTAATAGGAAATCAGCGTTACTTTCGGGCTATCACGTTTTCCACGGGCTTCAAAATCGCAACTCCCAACGGGGGTAACGTCAGGTTCAAGCTGAATTCAAATGGTGCCGCGGGCGCTTTATCTGCCTTCGTGGCTACGAGCCCCAAGCCGTTTCCTTGATTTGAACCACCGTAAAACTCGGAGTCGCTGTTAAATATCTCCTTGTAAGTACCAGCCCTCGGAACCGAAAGGGGATAGTTCTGGCGAACAACTGGTGTGAAGTTACAGCAAACCACCAGAAAATCATTGGAGTCCTTTGCATATCGCACGTAGGAAATGACACTGGCCGCGGAATCATTGCAATTGATCCACTGAAACCCGGACTGGTCAAAATCGAGTTCATACAATGCGGGTTCCGATTGCAACAGCTTGTTAAGATCGGACACCAATCGTTGAACACCTCGATGGGTGTCGAACTCCAGTAACATCCAATCGATCGACTCGTCGCAATTCCATTCCCGCCACTGTCCGAATTCGCTCCCCATAAACAACAATTTCTTGCCCGGGTGGGTCCACATGTATGCATAAAGCAGTCGCAAATTGCTGAATCTCTGCCATTGATCACCGGGCATTTGATCAATCAATGCCCTTTTGCCATGGACGACTTCGTCATGGGAAAGTGGCAGGATAAAGTTCTCGGTGTGTGCATAGACTAAACTGAAAGTCAGCTGATTGTGATGAAACTTTCGATGCACTGGATTGTTACCCATATACTTCAGCGTGTCATTCATCCAGCCCATATTCCATTTGAGGCTGAAGCCGAGTCCACCTGCGTAGGTCGGTTTGGAAACGCCCCACCAGGCGGTCGATTCTTCGGCAATCGTCATCACACCTGGATATTCGAGATGGGCGACTTCGTTAAAATCTTTGAGAAACTCGATCGCTTCCAAATTCTCGCGACCGCCATGTTTGTTCGGTAGCCACTCCCCTTCCTGCCGACTGTAGTCGAGATACAACATGGATGCCACAGCGTCGACGCGCAGTCCATCGATGTGGAATTTATCGAACCAAAATAAGGCATTCGAGATCAGGAAATCCTTAACCTCGTGCCGCCCATAGTTGAATATCAATGTTCCCCAGTCTGGATGTTGCCCTCTGCGAGCGTCTTCGTGTTCGTACAACGCGGTTCCATCGAACCGTGCCAATCCATGCGAGTCACGAGGAAAGTGGGCCGGAACCCAATCGATAATCACACCTAGCTGATTGCGATGGCAATAGTCGACGAAATACATAAAATCTTCTGGCGACCCATGACGACTGGTGGCACCAAAATATCCGACAGTCTGATAACCCCAACTCCCGGTATAGGGATGCTCAGAAATCGGCAACAGCTCGATATGAGTGAAGTTCATCTCACGACAATAGTCGACAATCCTGTTCGCCAGTTCGCGGTAATTCAACCAACCATGCTCGCGCTGATCGTCTTGTTGCCAACTCCCCAAATGCAATTCGTAGATGGATAACGGACGGTGGAGCGGATCGATTTCGCGACGCCGCTGCAGCCAGGCGTTGTCCTGCCATTTGTAGTTGTCGAGTGACGTGACGATGGAAGCCGTCTTCGGCGGGATCTCGAACTGAAATCCGAACGGATCCGACTTCAATACTTGATGCCCAGACCGAGTTGTCACCAGGTACTTGTACAAGTCGCCTTGCTTGAGTCCAGGTACAAAACACTCCCAACATCCGCCCATCTCGCGGAATTGCATCGTATTCGCTTTGCCATTCCAGTCATTGAAGTCTCCGACAACTGAAACTCTGGATGCATTGGGAGCCCAGACTGCAAAGTTGACGCCGGAAATGCCGTCAATCTCGCGCAAATGGGAACCCATGCGCTGATAGAGACGTCGATGGCAACCTCGATTTAACAACTGAAGGTCTTCATCTGAAAGCCAGAATGGATAGGCCGAAGCGTTCGTTGTGGACATCCGGATCGGATTGGGTTTAAGTCGATTCATTTCCATTACAGTTGTATGCATTCTAAAGTCAATCCGTCGATGTGAAAATTCTAGGTATTTGCGCTGCAAACCCGTTCCTACGATCACCAATTGTCATTCGTTCGGAGAGATCAGCGGTCAGCTCAACGAGATATCCGTAACGGCAATTTCGTGTGCTTAACCGGATTCGCCGAAAAAACGGGATCGGTTTCCCGGTTGCAATAGGATGACGACGGTCGCGTGGGGCATCGAGGAGCCGTCATGCATTCGCCGTTGGCCCCCGATAGTTCAAGGGGGCAAAAGGGTCCCAGCAAATTATGCATATTGGTTCTGATCCCGCTCGACAATTTCGATACCGGATATCCATAGCGCCCAGGCGACTGCTGCGTCCGTAAATCGTGACCAGCGTCGATTTCCCCAGCGCGTTACGTTAATCGGGCTTGGCCTGGTTTTCGTCGATAATGATTGCTGAGGTGGTGAGGTCTTAAACCAGGAATCACGTGCCAAACTGATGGCTGTTTCATAATTCCAACAGCGACACTCGACCGCGTGAATCCTGAGCGACCGATCGATTCGCTGCCAAAGATCACAGTTCTTTATCCGTCGCATTTCACCAAATCGCTCCCAGCACCAATTGTTTTCACGCCACTCGTCAATACAATGGCGAAAACCCTTTAGAATCGAGCGACTGGATGTGACCACAATCACGCTCGATGGTTGGTCCAGGGCTTCGAGTCCTCGAAGAACACTCAACAGCTCAAGCCGCTCGCCATCACAGTTCTGCTCTTCTTCTTTGACTTCGAAAATCTCTTTGTCATATACCCGTTGCAAAGTAAACCGCCAGTAACCGCATTTGGACTGACGATTCAGTTTTGATTCGGTGAATAACAAATAGTGGGGGACTAGTTGTACCATCACGCTATCCGAAAAAGTCTACGACGCGATTCGTTTCCAACAAACGTTTGTCGTGATGCTAACGTGAATCCGTTCGACAGGAAAAACCTGCCGACAGTTTGTTCTGCCACAATTTCCATCGGTATTTGTCCCGCGATAGAATCAACTTATCCAACTTTCGGCTTCGGATTATTTTATCAGTTGCCGCTACCAGGGGTGAAACCGATACAAACGATAAAGTCTCGCGGGGACAAGGTGTACGACTGAACCCGCCAACCAACGGTTGAAGCCTTCTCCCGAATGGATTGACTTGCCGACGACACGAACGAATCCACAATGCAGTGGCATTTACCGGAGATTCGCCAAGCGTTGATGCAACCATTCCAATTCCCTTGCGATGTTTTCGCTGATCGTCATGCGACGAACCTGAGCCGGTGCCACCTGCCAAGCATAAGTCTCCACTTCCAAATGGCCGGTAAAATCAACTCGATCGAGTTGTTGCAAGCACTCATCGATACTTGCTCCAGTTGCCTCGATTAATCCAAATCGCTCCGAATAAATCGGCACATGGAAATGACTACGAAATTCACCGCCGCCGAGTTGGGGGAACGACTCAATCGCTGCCGGCAAATCCTCGAAAAACGTCGTCGTACCGTCGTGGCGAACCGTCGTTTGATGCAAATACCGGGCCTCGGCAAATGGCGATAAATCAGCAATAAGTTGCTCTTGGGATTCGTGGTTTACAACCCCGCCAATGGCAGCTGAAACCTGTATTTTCCCAATACAGATTTCCGCATTCTTGTAATTTTCGAGAGCCGCACTCTGCTCCTCGAACATCACCGCAGCATGACAAATGTCATGGCAGACTCCGATATGGCGTTTTATGGCCAAACGTTCATCAGCAGAACATTTGTCCAACAACAGGTCGTGCATAAAGCTGACGACATCCGAACTTGTCTGCAAAATGCAACCCGGTTCCGGCTCCAACGAGAGGATGACGCGACGCCCGGAATGTTCCTCGAGTTCGGACAACTCGTACGCCATGGTTCTCAGCTGGCCAACCGAAGCGGTTTTGACAAGCTCGACATCATCATCGGGCCAGCCAATCGGCAGCGTCGAAATGCTTAGCACTTGTCGATCAGGTCGTAATTCGTGAGCCACTCGGGCAATTAGCCTCGTGTATTCCAATCGTTCTGGGGAGCTCCAGTCTGGCTTGTATACCGCATGCTTTACCACAGCCTGATGGAAATCACCAAACGGAAACGCGTTAAAAGTAAATGGCAGCAGCCGATGGTCCGCTAGAAATCCTAGCAACTCGTCAATTCGCGTTGTCGCTTCCAACGCCGCGCAGTGCGAAAGCCATAGACCGACGCCCAGCGGCTCATCTTCACAAACAGATTGTTGGATCGGGATTGCGTACTCGCGTAAATTCGTAACCAACGAATCGAAATTTGTTCCAGCATGAATATTAGTACAATACCCAACAAGATAGTCCCGCTGAACTGACATCGCTTAGTCATCCGCGATTGGAAAGAATTTTAAAAACGACAACAAGCTACACATCCAGCCGCCAATAAAGCTGACTCCTCCGATGGGGACGATCATCACTGACCACTTTTGCTGAGACAACACCCATACATATAGCATTCCACAAAACAGAATGATGCCAACCAAGAAAAACCAAACGGCGAGTTGCATCAGTCGATTTCGATGATGAAAGCTGACCGCGGCCAAACCTAGAATAGCCAACCCATGATACGTCTGATACCGAACCGCCGTTTCCCATGTCGCCAACCGATGGTCGATCTCCTGTTGATCGATCTGATGTTGAATCGAATCCTCAACCATCAGCCGGAATAAGTAGGCTTGGAGCGCATGGCTACCAATCGCACCAAATGCAACGGCACTTCCCAGGATGATCGAGGCGCTGATCAACATCATTTTTGTCATGCTTTGATTCATAAAATGTCTTGAGGTTGAAGCGGAACCAACAGGCTTTCGATATTCTCAACGCGCCATTCGATCGTTGCAAGCGACCGATCTACCGGATTCGATCATTCGTGTGGCATCGACAAGCCAGCAAAGTTCGACGACCGAATCAATGTTGCTTGCGCCGATAATCTTCGTCTTGTGAAATCTTCTTGCAATGTGATTGGACGTACAAAAAGCTGTTTCGTCGGCTGAAGTTTGCTTTGGTCAATTGCGATCTTACGGAATCTGGGTTGACTCCGACTTTCGATCGCGATCACCTCCGCCTAAAATATCGTCCAGATATTACCTTCAATCATTTCCAGGATTTATTTGACAATGAGATTCAAACCATCGGCGTTTTTTTTGCTTTTGCCCCTGCTCAGCATCTCGCCCGCTACAATTCTCGCACAAAATAGCAACCCGAGCGAACTGCTGACGGTGGCAGAGGAAAGCCAGTTTAAGGCAACGAGTTCTTCTGAGGAAGTCGTTGACTTCATCGATCGCTGTGCGTCGCGTTCCAGTTGGATAACGTCGTTCGAATTTGGACGTACGGTCGAGGGGAGACCGATGCTCGGCGTCATCACCGGACCTGACTCAGATGTTGCGAAGCGAAGTGAACGAGTTCGAATCCTGTTATTGGGCAACATCCATAGCGGTGAATGCGCAGGCAAGGAAGCGTTACTTCGAATGTTGCGTGAGATGACTTTGAATCCAGAGCATCCCTGGTTAGATTCCGCGACGATCGTTTTTGTTCCCAATTATAACGCCGACGGAAACGATCGAGTCGGTCGGAACGAATTTCATCGGCCGGGTCAGTTAGGTCCCGAGAATGGCATGGGAACGCGTGAGAATGCACAGCAACTCGATCTCAATCGCGATTTTATCAAGTTGACTTCGCCCGAAGCAAAGGCCTTGGTCAATTTAATCGATCGATTTGATCCGCATTTGTCGATCGACTGTCATACGACGAATGGATCGCGCCATCAGTACCAGTTGACCTACGATGTTCCCCATAACTTGAGCAGCCCGGAGCCAGTTCGAAACTTTCTGAGAAACCGGATGATGCCGGCGGTGACACAAAGTCTGGCGGATGAGGGCAAGCACACTTTTTATTATGGCAATCTGTCGCGCGACCGCACTCGTTGGACCACATACGGTCACGAGCCTCGTTACAGCACCGAATACGTTGGAATGCGTGGTCGGTTAGCGGTGCTGTCTGAAGCTTACTCTTACATTCCGTATAGGGATCGAATTGACATCAGCCACGATTTTGTCACAGCCTGTGTGAACTACGTCCTGGATCATTCCAAAGACGTTATGAGTTTGCTCGACCAAACTCAGCGCGAATTTGAAGAAATGGCCGCAACCACCCCACATAAGATTCAGATGCATTTGGCCGCGCGTTCGATTCCATTCGCTGAGAAAGTCACGATTCGAGGCTATGAGGGTGATTCCCCAACTGATTTTGAGGTCGAATTCGTCGGGGATTTCGAAGCCACGCGATCGGTTCCGTTGCCCTACGCGTATGTGATTGGCAACGATCTGTCGCGCCCTGTGGATCGACTGAAACGACATGGTATCGCGATTCATCGGATGACCGAACCCGCTGAACTTGAAGTGACAACCTACCAGATTCAGTCTGTGCGAAGGGCAAACCGACGATTTCAAGGACACGAGATGGTCACGGTTGAAACCCGAACCGAGAACTCAACGGTCAACCTAACTGCCGGTTCATACGTGATTCTGACGAGTCAACCTCTAGGGCGGCTGGCTTCCTACATGTTAGAACCAGGTAGCGATGATGGATTGGTCACATGGAACTTTTTTGATACCGAGTTAACTGAAGGCGGTTCGTTTCCAGTGTATCGCATCGAACAGCCGCGGCAACTTCCGTTGCAAATCGTCGACATCATATCGCCCAAGACGAAGCTGACCGTCGACATGCTCGCCGGAAACACTCGTGTCAACTTTGCGGGCTCACAAGCAGAACTGCCCACTTGGATCAAAGGTCAAAACCAATATATGTCAACTTGGGATTCGCGACCGGTCTCCGTCGATGCCAAAAGCGGCGGGATGTCGCCGATCCGACCACGCTGGAGTTCGAACGACCTGCTCCAAGCATTGATTGACTTGCGATTTACTCACGAGGAGGCCTCTGCATTTGCGACCTCGTCCAATCAAAGCACCCTGGCACAGACAGATCGATTTCTGGTTGTCGAGCACAATCAACGGTCCGTCGTTTACGACATTGAGAACAAAACCGCGGTCGAACTATCGACCGATTTAGAACCGGCTGAACTATTTGACTTCAGCCCGAATGGAGAAGATCTGGCATTTGTGCGTGGCGGAAACCTGTTTGTTTACAGGTCAGCCACCAAGACGGTTGATCCGTTAACAGATGAAGACGGCTCAACAATTTTAAGTGGTAAACTTGATTGGGTCTATCAGGAAGAGTTGTACGGTCGAGGAAACTTCAAAGGATTTTGGTGGTCACCGGATGGTCAACGTATTGCTTTCCTACAATTGGATACCTCGAACACACCGGACTACACCGTCGTCGATGACGCTCAGGTTGACGTGATCGTCGAGATCAGTTCATATCCATTGGCTGGGCAGCCGCAGGCGATTCCTCGCATTGTGATTTGTGAAATCGAGACGGGAAAGCTGACCGAGGGCAACTTGGGAGAACACCACAGTGCTGAAGACAACATCGTCATTTCAAACGTCGCTTGGGATCCCGATTCAACCGCACTCACCGCACAAATTCAAAATCGCCAACAAACCTTTTTGGATTTAATGCGACTTAGTTCCAAGGACGGAAGTTCAAACAAAGTGTTTCGTGATCAAACACCGGCTTGGATCGAATCTCCGGGTGCACCCGTCTGGATCGGGGATCACGCATTCCTATGGATGAGCCCGCGAAGTGGCACCAATCAAATTTATCGGTATTCGGCAGATGGTACCGAGGTCACCCAGTTGACCCAAATGGAGTACGGAATCCAGTCAATCATCGGATTCCATCCTGATTCACAAACCATTTTCTTCGAAGCCAAACCGGATGGGATTCGAGGACACGTCTTTGCCTTGGAATTGACCACTCAAACTTCACGGAAATTGACGGAAGGGTCGGGACATCATGCTGCGAAATTTAGTGCCGACTTCAGTTATTTTTTCGATATACATTCGACCGCATCCGAAACTCAACGCGTGGACCTGCGCGATGGGAATGGACGATTTGTGCGTTCTGTGCATCCACACGTGGATGATCGAATGGAGTTTCTGGAGATACAAAAACCTCGGTTCGAAAAGATATTTTTGGGCAGCGGCGAAGAGCAGTATGAGACCGATGTGATGCTAATCCTGCCACCCGATTTTGATGCCAGTAAGAAGTATCCCGTGTTGTATCACGTTTACGCAGGACCACAGGCTCCGACGGTTCGCGATCAATTTCGAGGTGGCTGGTACCTCTGGCATCAAATGCTCGCACAACATGGCTACGTTGTGTTTATGTGCGATAATCGCTCCGCTGGGCATTACGGACCCGATCGAGCCTGGCCCGTGCATCGGAATTTGGGCGAGTTGGAATTACACGATATCGAGTTGGCAGCGAATTGGCTGCAGCGTCAACCCTGGGTAGATGGCGATCGAATTGGAATCTGGGGGTGGAGCTATGGCGGGTATATCACCGCATACGCGATGACTCGTTCCAACTCATTCAAGTGCGGTATTGCTGGTGCTCCTGTTACCGATTGGCGTAACTATGACTCAATTTACACCGAACGCTACATGGGATTACCGGACGAGAATCCAGAGGGTTACGAGCGGTCTTCCGTCGTCACCAAGGCCGCTGATCTGCACGGAAAATTGTTACTGATCCACGGTACGATTGATGATAATGTGCATATCGGGAATACGATGCAATTGGTTTATGCGTTGCAAAATGCTGGTAAGAACTTTGATTTGATGGTCTATCCAAAAAATCGACACGGAATCACGCGCGAGCCGCAAGTCAAGCATCTGCGAGAATTGATGACCCGGTTTATTTTGGAAAATCTGTAAACTCGTTCCGCACGGCGCCCGGATTTTCTCGTGAATCCGCAGGAGCTACGGCATCGAGAGTCGTGGGGTCGGTCTCCTTCGGCACGTTGCGTTGCCGCAAGTATCTGTTGAAGATTTCGGGATCAAACGGATCGGTTGACTTGAAGGATTCAACCGACAATGGATCGACCGGTGTGGGAGGTTCGGGTAGTGGACGTCGGTCGAATGGCTGCGGATTAATATTCGGACGCCTTGATTGCGTGGCGGATGCGACTGAGTCTTTGGAAGCCAATTCGGCCAATCGTTTGGCTTTCAGTGCCTCTTGATCTGCGATCAGAAATAACCAGCTTCTTAAATTTCGATAGTGATTTGAGTCAGGTTCCCAAACATCATTGTGCGCGCCATTGTTTGAACCAGCGGGTTCAGCCTGCTCGTCATTTTTATGTCCATGCCGAGTCGCGGCCATTCTCAATATCAAACTTTCGTCCGGGGAAGTTCGATCGACGAACTTGAGTACCTGAAAAAGATTATGCTCGGTCATTCTGCGAGTCACGGGCCGACCTCGACTGATGAACGAAAGTGGCATGATTGTGTCAGCCGAGTTGTGACATCCGGAAGCCGTGCATCCGTTAATCAACTTGGCCTGGATATCTGAGGCAAAGTGCCTAAAGCCATCTCCAACAAGAGAAGCCCTCGCCAATTCAATTTGATCCCGGGTGCCCAGACCATCGGTCGACTCGACTTCAATCATTTGCTCTTCTTCGAAAGAAACCGAACGCTCGGCAAAGGCGGGGCGCGAATTAAACCTGGAATCGAGTTCGGTTCGGAGTTGCTGAATTGTCCGCGCATCGCCGGTAAGCCGTTGAATCCGTTGTAATTGCCATTCAGACTCCGATCGCAGGCCATATCGGCAACACCATCGAAATAGGTCAATTTGTTCGCTTACGTTGTTTGGATCGGTATTAATCCGCAGGTGCTCGAACAATTCGGCGGACGTGGCGCAATGCAAGTCAACTTCATGGGGCGGAATGATGATGGCGATGCCATTATTCATTTGGACTCGGTAGCCCGACTCGGATCGGATCACATAACCCTCCAACAACCGGCCATTGGTAAGCAGCACGTACGTGTTCAGCTCCTGACTCAAGGATGTCGACGGCTCTGTACCAGCTAGCGTCGATGGTTCGCCTATCATGGCACTCGCAACGAGCATCATCATGCAACTTCGAAATGCATTTCCATGGAACATTGTATTCGCCTGCAAAACTGCCTTGGAACCAACGATGATGAAGACTGCTGAAAAAAGTCGCGCAGCGCCAAGTGGAAATCGGTGCACCACTGTTCAACACTCGCTGTTCGATTTGAATGGATCAAACAGTGATCAGGACTGGTGTCCAAATCGATAATCCAGTTCGGTGATGATCAGAAAGTGGCGAAAACCTAGCGTGAATCGCACGGAGACGTCAACAGCAACCCGTTCAAAAAACGGCTCTTTCGGCGATCTGTACGGCAATTTGCCAGATGATAACAACCAATCCCAATGGTAGCACCCAAATCGCAAACCAGTGGATCATCCCTTGATTGAGCATTTTCACCAGCAGAGCCAAAGAACCCCAACCGACGATAAACGCAACCGCAGCCGCCAGCAGGATCCACCCGAATGGCTCATCGGGTTTGGTCCCGATGACATCCACGATTTCCAGGATTGTAGCCCCCAAGATAGCTGGGATTGCCAACAGGAATGAAAACGCAGCAGCAGAACTTCGCCGCATGCCGATCATGAGTCCTGCCAAAATCGTGAATCCGCTACGCGAAATTCCGGGCATTAACGCAAAGGCTTGAAACGTTCCTATCAGCAAAGCGCCTTTCCACGTCAAATCAAGGTAACCGCTTTTGGAGTCTGCGATTTCAGTCGATGCATCAACAGATTGATCTAACGCCTTGTCGTTGATTAATCCGGCCTTCCTTTTACGGGGCTGAAACAAGCATAAAGCGATTCCTGTAATGACGAACATCAGACCCGTCAACATCAAGTTTTCCAACACATAGGGGAACCACTTCTTGATAATCAAACCAATAACTCCCGCGGGTATGGTACCGATGATCAATAGCAAAAGCACACGGCGATCCGATTTAAAGAGCGCTATGATTCGTTTACGGTAGTAGACGACAATCGACATTAGCGTGCCAAAATGCAACGCGATGTTTACCAGCGTACTAGGTTTACCCCCCAAAAATGATGCAAATACATTGAGATGCCCTGACGAGCTGATCGGTAGAAATTCAGCAAGGCCCTGAATCAACGCCAAAATAATTAACCGAGTCGATTCAGAGCTGCGCGGGAATTCTGGGAGGTCAAAGTCCATCGCTTACATGTTAAAAATGATTATGAAATGTGGCACAGCCCAATGGCGTAAGCAATCGCATGTTGCTTGGTATGGGATATACTGATTAGCACTTGATCAATGTTGTTATGCTTTGCGATTTCAGCCGCCTTACCGGACAACTGGATTGCAGGTTGCCCGCTGGACAATAGTTGAACTTCGATCTCGCTCCATTGGATGCCTTTCGCCCATCCAGTACCGAGAACTTTGAGTACCGCTTCCTTGGCTGCCCACCTGCCGGCCAAGTGTTGCGATGCAGCAGCTCTGGCGGTGCAATAGCGAATCTCCTGCTCAGTATAAACTCGCTCTAGGAATGTGGAACCATGTTTTTCGATCATCGTCTCAATTCGAGCTACTTCGATGATATCGGTCCCAATACTGACAACGTTCATGGCACGACAACAATCGTTGGTTCCAAGCCAATTTGTTTGTGAAAAGTTGCAATCGCCGCAATCGTCGGGTTGGCCAAGCGGCGAATGACAACATTTCAACCCGAATGTGGCTTGATCTCATGAAACGCGTGATGCAATTCTCTGCAATGTTGTATCCGTCGCGGCACTAAAATTTGACGCCACACGCGAATTGAGCACGAGCCAATACTTCGCCAGCCTTCTTCCTCGCCATTTCCGCCCCCGCAGCCAGTATTTCCCGAACTCGTTCGGGTTTCGCCTCAAGCTCCAATCTTCGTGCCCTGGCTTCTGCAAAATACTGCTCGGCGGCATCAGCTAATCCCTTTTTTACATCACCATAACCAAAACCACCTTTTCGGTACACCGCCTCCAAGTCAGCAATCGAGGCCTCGTCCGCAAACAGTGAATAGAGTTGAAACAAATGATCGGATGCGGGATCTTTAGGTTGCTCCATCGGTCGAGTGTCCGTCGTAATTCGCATGACGCGTTTTCGCATCGCCGTCGGTTCCGAAAAAATCTCTATCGTATTGTCGTAACTCTTGGACATTTTTTCGCCATCGGTACCCGGAACCTTGGCCGATTTTTCGAGTATTTTTGGCTTTGGAACTACAAAGACATCGCCGTAGTGGTGGTTAAAGCGACCTGCCAATTCGCGACAAACCTCGATATGCTGTACCTGGTCTTCGCCGACCGGCACAATTTCCGAGTCATATGCCAAAATATCAGCGGCTTGCAGAATCGGGTAGGTAAACAAGCCGACATTACTCGGTAAGCCTTTGGCTATCTTGTCTTTAAACGAAACGCAACGTTCCAACATCCCCATCGGCGCGTCCGACATCAACAGCCAGTTCAATTCACTGACCTGCGGAACATCGCTCTGCAAAAACAAAACTGCATGATCTGGATCAAGCCCCAGCGCGATCAAATCGATCGCGGCATCCATGGAATACTCGGTCAACAGCGCCTTGTCGCGGATCGTGGTGAGGGCGTGGAGATTAGCAATAAAATAGTACGCATCATTGCCATGCTGTAGGTCAATATATTGGCGGATCGCGCCAAAATAGTTGCCCCAGTGAAAACGACCAGTCGGTTGAATGCCAGATAAAACACGCATGTTGATTAGGTTGCTCAAATGAATTGATTTCCACATTATTGACGATGTTGACCGTCTGCCAAGTCGGCATCATTTAGGACGCCATTCGCGTGAAACCAGACCATTGCCAGTCTGCAATCGAGATTCGCCCAACTTCACAACAAAAGCCACGGATCAACGACCCGTGGCTTAATGTTTTTTTTAGTCCATTCAAGCGGTATAAAATCCTACAGCTTGTTCAGATGGTCCCGTTTGTTGAATCTGGACGTATTATTCCACGAACGAACCAGATCGTAATCAACGAAACATCTACAAGATGCCACCGTGAACTCGCCAAGGCGTTTGATGGTCTGGCATATCCAAAAACCAGAATCGATGCCACTCCTGGCGCAATGCGCGGAGGTCTTCGGCCGTGAAAATCAACTGACGAGCCCGCACTGCAGGATCAGCATCATAGATCGGTACAAAACATCCCGCATTGCTGCTGATCGTAATCGCCAGAAGCGTCGCAAAAATGAGCCGACGCATAATCTTCCTCCCTGTCTATGAAGTTGCACGAGTCCATTCGTGACTGATAATCATGTCCTGAGTGAGATCGACAAATCCGGCAAGCAAAGTTTAATTGTTAAATCCGATTTACCTGATAAATCTTCGCAAGCTTCTCTAACACGAAGGCTAGCACGCCTTTTGCCAGCAAAGACCGGACACTCAGAGGTCCGAAATCACCGCGTCCAACCCCTCGCCTGCCGCCGACGCTATCGAAGCGAAACACGCAACGACTTGCTCGGATTGTCCGATTGTCCGTCAACACAAACGTTTTTGACCGGTAAACGTAAAGGGCTCAACGTCCATGTATGATGACATTCATTGGTGATGCCCATCCAACCTTCCGTAACTGGCCATTTCTCGGTCCCAGCGTTTTCCGGCGTCGATGCTAATCCCATAAATTACCAGTCGGCAACCAGCGCAATGGGTTGTTCTTGTTCAGCGATTCCCAAGCTTCCATTTGATCTGCCTCAAGGACCTGTTGTTCGAACATCTTCCGTAATTGAAGGATTCCGTCACCTTCCCAGTTAGCCAATCCACCAGATTTCGCGGCTGCCGATACAGCCAATCTTCCAATCGCCTCTTCTTGATCCGGGCTAAGTTCCAATTCATCCACAAGATCATTGAATCGCTTTAAAAGGAGATGAGCTTGCCACTCATTCCGTTTTTCTTCGGGGAGCGCCTGAAGTACAGATTGTTTGTATCCGTCATACAACGCGGTAACTTCCTGCTTAAGAGAGACACCTTGTTCAACAAGTTTTCTCATTTCACCAAGGTCGCGACTTTTGGCCGCATCGATGACTCTTTGATCAAGATCTTTCAACACGGATCCGTTTTCACCGATCCATGCTTTGATGTTTGCGACCTCAGTTTCGATGACGAGTTTAATGGTCTTCTGTTGGTGATCATCGAGTTTCAAAACCGAAGTCATTTCCGTGACCAAGTCTTCCCAACGATTGATAATAGCCGTCGAAAACGGGAGATTGAGTGTTTGTTGGCCTTGCTGATTCCCTAAAATCCCCGCCTGTTGACCTCGCTCACCATCATTCGTTTCAACCGTCGAAGGTTTTGGGACACAACCGAGCCAACATGTGAAAAGCAACGCGAACGAACACCATTTGACCAACCCGCTTCTCAATGGATTGGCTCGATCTGCCGCCAATTGTGAGTTTGGAGCTTTCGTTCGCATCGAGACATTTTCGGGCGCCATTGTATTGATCCTCCTAAAATATCATTGGATTTGTATCGTCACCAAAGCACCTGAACAGCGTTCAACAGAATCAATTTGGACGCTTGAGCATCGGCTTCAGTTCATCGACGAAGTCATATACGTCGTGAAATTGTCGGTACACACTGGCAAATCGCACGTAAGCAACTTCGTCCAACTGTTTAAGATGTTCAATGACGATTCCACCCAACTCACTACTACTGATTTCCGCGTCATATTCAGTATAAACTTGTTGCTCGACAGTCGAAATCAAGGCCTCAATTTGCTCGTCGGTAACCGGCCGTTTCCAACAAGCTCGTTTTAAACCATCGCGAATTTTTGCGGTGTTGAACGGCTCCCGCAACAGGTTTTTCTTGATCACTTGCACATTCAGTTCGGCGACACGTTCAAACGTTGTAAATCGACGATTGCAGGAAAGACAATGTCGACGCCTGCGAATCACGATTCCCTCTTCGCCAGTTCGGGAATCGATCACTTTATCGTGATCCCGACCACAAAATGGACATTTCATAAACACGATTCGATCAACAAGGATATAGGTAGTTTCAATCCCGCAAAGTTCGCTGACAATGTTCCAATTTGATCTACGGCAACGTCAAACCGCGTTTACTCGACTTTTGGATTGAGTCCGCACAGGCAGATCAGCTCGTGCGGGTTCAACTAACAAGTTAACGTTTTTGTCAACGAAAAGCAAGCAAACCGGGACATTGTGAGGCAAATTCTCCAAAGCAAACCTCGAATCTCGCGAAGGCATCAGCGGGCCACTTTTGTCGAAACTCAAATGACCCCTAACTTGAATCCCAGGTGAATCATTTTTGCAAACGACCCGTTGTCGCTATGTGGTTAACAGCCATAGAATGTGAAAATGTCCAAGTATCTCGCAGAGATCTTGCCGAGCCTCAATGTGTTGTCGCTGTTGTAACGCAGCTATACGTTGGGTTTGCGACCCACCCCAAACGCTGGTGTTTGCAAACGCCGTTGATTCATCGATTGTTTAGTCACCAAAATCACGTGAGCCGTCATGTCCAGTAAAGATCAGTTTGATTCACCCAGTCAGAAGTTTGCCGAAAGCGTAAAGGACAAGCGCAGTCCGGATGATCCGGAGGTACAGATTTGGAAAGGAAGTTACTCTCCAAAATCGATGGTCGGTTCCTGGTTGATCGCAGGTTTATTGACGATCGGGTTGCTGATCTTATTGATGTTTACCGCACTCAAGGATTATTCAATCGCGTGGTGGATTGTATGGATCACGATTGCGGCCGGTTGGCTGTTTTTGATTGGCCTGCTGTTCTATCGCAAATTGAGCATGCACTACGAATTGACTAGCCAGCGATTAAGGCATCGGGAGGGGTTGCTTTTTCGGCAACTCGATCGAATCGAACTGATTCACATCGCCGATGTCACCTATCGTCAAGGTCCAATTCAAGCAATGCTTAACGTGGGCGAGATCAAGGTCAAGTCTAGCGACGTGACTCATCCTGTATTGACGATGTACGGGATCGCGGATGTACGAACTGTCGCCGACCATATCGATAATGCTCGACGTGCTGAGCGTCGAAAACGGGCGATGCATATCGAATCGATTTAGTTGATTCCATTTCTTTCGATCGAAAAATCGGACGACGATTTAAGCTGCCCCACGTCTGAGGTGCAGCTAAACCAGTCGGGCCAAAACCTGACTCATGGTTCGGCTTGCCACATTTGAATACGGCACGAGCAATGGGATTCCGTCGCCGCGAAAGATCGTACCCCCGACGATAAAATCTGAGCAGGTTGGAATTTGAACCAAGCAATCGATCGGATCACTTCGACACGCGCCGATTTCAATCCGTGGAATATTGCTCATTTGAGGCCCTTCCGGTGCATCCCTGCAAACCGAATCTCCGATCACCATTTGCAAATCGATGGCCGTCGCATACAACAATGCTTCAGAACCATACCGTAAGGGATCGTATTCGAATTCGCCCGACTGATTGACACGAACGCCAACAGGAAATCCCGTAAGCCAACAGAGCGCATTCTCGGCGCCAATTGAATTGTCATCGGCTGCCAAATCGATGCATCGAACATGACCTGCTCGTTCTGGTGCGATTTGGTTTGAGCTCGATGGCCCGGCACGTTCTGATTCGGAGTCGTCAAGAGCGGAAAAGAAGGAACTTCCTCGTCCCGTCATGCGCGAGATGAGTTTGTACAGTTGTTCCAACTCGACGCGATCCTGGATGCGTGAATCGATCAGCCAAGCTGTATAAGCCGACTTGCCAATTTCCCAAAGAAGTTCTCGAACCTGATCGACCATCGATGGGATACCCGCCGACCCATCCGAATCAAGAGCACGTGCAACCGCAGTTTCGTTTGACGATTCATAACTGGCCAGGACGGATCGGAGCGACGAAACGAACGCTAACCGATCGTCGACTTGGATCGATCGGTACGAAGTCGTGACACTCCCTCGCGTCGACACCACGACGACATTGGTGGTTCGGATGAATCGTTGGCAAAAAAGTGGTGCGACGCTATCAAGATCGAGATCCCAGACGACCACCAGTTGAGCTCGGTTTTTGATCTCTCCAAAGGTGCAACCGATTTGCCCACCTTGTTGCAGTGCCAGGATTGAATTCGTTTGATGTCGATTGGTCGTCCAATCAAGATAACCGCCAAACCGTTGAGCCAATTTGACGATGCGACGCTGATTCTCGGTAACGAGGGGAGACCAACCCCAATACAACGGCGCTTTGGATCGCTCCAGGCTTTTCACAACTTCATCGAGCGCTTCGTCAAGCGTACAACGCTCCCCCAAAATGTTGCACGAGGCCGGCTGCACGATTTGTCGACTCAGCCAATCCTCCCGAAGTGAACAATTCAGGGACGCGTTCGCTGTAATCGATTGACCATCAAATTGGAATGCGTTCTCGCAACAACAAGTGCATCCAAGACAAGGGAATCGTCGACCAGTAAGATTCACAGCTTTACACCCGGAAGAGCAGTTGTCGGCTTTTCTAATCGCTCCGACTCCAACGATGCTACAGGCCAACTGCAATAGTCAGCAGCAAAATAGCCACCAGGCCGATGATTGCCACTGAGTCCCCACCCGCCGAAGGGCAGCTTGCCACTGGCACCGGTGGTTTGTCGATTCCAATTGACGACGCCAGCACGAATCCGTTTAATAAATTCCTGGTAGTGGGTCGGGTTGTCACTAATCAACCCTGCGGCTAAACCATATGCCGTCCGGTTTGCTTCGACAATCGCCGCATCGAAATCGGCGACTCGAATCAGACTAAGTAAGGGGCCAAACACTTCGTGGTCGCTTCTTGAATCAACCGATGTTACATCGATGATGCCCGGTGATAAAAGCGCTGGATTATCTCGCCATGATTTCAGCTCGGAGATTGGGTGTCCCCCTTTTTCAATCAACGACTGCTGCGCATCTACAACATGCTTTCCCGCGTGCGGGCTAATCACGGGACCGATAAACGGCTCCGCGGGATCATCCCAGTATCCGATGGTCAAATCATCGATGAGTCGCTGTAATTCACGCAACATTTTTTCCGCCAGTGGGTCGCGATCGATCACGATTAATCGCCGAGCACAGGTACACCGTTGGCCGGCTGTAAGAAACGCTGATTGGAGCACGGTGTATGCGGCCGCTTTAGCATCTGAGAACTCACATGCAATGAGTGGATTGTTGCCGCCCATTTCCAAGGCGAGAATTTTTTGTGGCCATTGGGCAAATGTTCGGTGAAGAGCCACACCGGCATTGCTACTCCCCGTAAATAACAAACCATCAAGATTGGGATCATTGGCGAGCGCGATGCCCGTTTCACGTCCACCTTGAACCAAATTGATGACGCCGCTTGGCAATCCGATCTCCTGCCATCGCTCGACCATCCATTGCCCAACCCTCGGAGTCATCTCGCTAGGTTTGAATACTATCGTATTTCCCGCAATCAAAGCGGGAATAATATGGCCGTTCGGCAAATGAGCTGGAAAGTTGAACGGTCCAAGCACACCCAGTGCGCCAAACGGCTTGTAGCGGGTAACCGCTTGATAGCCGTCCATCGCAAACGAAGTCGTATCTCGCCGTTCATGCAGCGCCTCAACGGCCAAAGCTGACTTTCCGATGACGGCGTTGACTTCTGTCTTTGATTCCCAAAGTGGCTTGCCGTTCTCGCGACTAATGAGTTTTGCCAGGTCAAGCGCTTGTTGTTTAACCTGTTCGGCAAACCGGAGTACGTATTCAATCCGCCGATCTTGGCTCAGATCCCACCAGGGTTGCCAGGCTTCTCGCGCAGCCATCGTTGCTGCCGTCACTTCTGAAGACGTTGCAGCGGCTCCATGCCAGACCATCGACGAATCGGCCGGGTTGACTGAGTTGAATTGCGGACCGTTACCGGTCATCCATTGACCGTCAACAAAGTGCCCTCGGTTCACCAATTGTGACATGAATGAGTCCTTGTCCAGAAAATATGTCGTTTACAACTTGAACGCTGTCGCCGGCGTCGATTGTGTTTGATCGGGTGATTTTGCACGTACAAACCGCAGTTCGTCGCCGACAACGACGTGCAACCGCAACGCCGTGACCGCATCGATTTCTACCGCAGAATTTCCGTCGCTCACTTCAACCACTCGAAGATTTGCTTGCGTTGCGCGAAAATCCAATTCGGTGTTGGAGATCAGCATCGGTTCGCCCGTTACCTTTTCTTCGATTGCTGAGATTTCCAATTGGCGACTTTCACGGACGGTGCGGATCGCGTTAGTTGCGGAATGCAATGTTGGTCCGCCATCAAAGATATCGACCTGCTTGCGGTACTCGAACCCCTCCTGCTGCAACATGGCGATTGCGGGTCGGGTATTTTGATGGACATCGCCGATCACGCGTTGGGCTTCCTGCGGCAGCAAGGGAATATAGATTTCGTTCTCGGGCATCAATTCGGCGATCAGCTTTTTTGATCGCTGGGTCAACGTTTCGGCCTCCGGGAAAGATTGCTTGAAAAAGTGAACACCGAGCGCATTCCACAAAGGCGATTCTCCATGTTCATCGACAATGCCGCGCATCTCAGCAATGACTTCAGCTTCAAATCGTTTAGGAAATTGAGCCACGAATAGAAACCTCGACAACGACAGCAATCGACCCAGACCGCACCCCCAGCATTCCCTCGCCAAATACAAGCTGCCGATTTCGGTCGGCCCGTCATGTTGCTTGCACAACGAGAGATAAGGAACCTCGATGTCGACATGGAAGTCCAATTCCACATCGGTTGATACCTTACGTTCGGTCTTGATCTGATAGGAATAAAAGGGTTCGAATCCTCCAACTTTCGAATAGATTGTGCAAGTCCCTACGAGCTTGCCTTCACTGGTATTCACCATCACGAATACATAGGGCTGTCCCTCGGGCTTCGCGTTCGACTGACTGAAGGAGTAAACCGAGCGCTCAACCCGATCAGCCAACAAATTGCGAGAGACCTTTAAAGTCGTCAATCCAAATGCAGCTTCCTGAACCAACTCGAACAACGAGTCGACATCATCATTTTCTGCAGGGCGCACGACGTACATCGATAGTCTTCTTTAATCAGTTAAACATATTTGCCTTCGACAAATCAGGCCGATTGCCGTGGCACTTATTTCTGAGCTGTCGACTCCAACCATTTGGCAATTGCTTTGTCCAAGATTGCACAAGCCAGATCGATATGCTCGGGTTCTGTCGCACCCATCGGAATCAGGAACCGAATCCTCGTCGGTTGATTACCGGCTGTGAACGACATCAGGCCGTTTTCATACATGATTGAGACCAATTCTTTTGCAGTTTTCATACTCCCGTCAAAGGCTGTAAAAGCGATCATGGCTCCAATACCAAAAGGCCCCTTGATCGAGTCGGGATATTTTTTGGCAATCGCCTGCAAACCGGCAACAAAGTGTTCGTGCAACGTCACGTTCTTCCCGGACTCGCCAAAATTTCCATTTTCGATCAGCCCGCGAATGATCGATGTGGCCGCAAACATGGCCCAGCTGCTGCTGGTAAACGTCTGGCTGATCAGGCCCGGTTTTGGGTTGTATTCACTCGTAAACAACGTCGCACAGACCTGCGAAATTTTGCCAATGGTGACGATATCGATTTGACTGTCCAATCCAAAATGTTGAAATGCAAAGGGGCGTGTTGTTCGGCAAAACGTCTGCACTTCGTCGGCTATGATTGCCATGTTATGCTTTTTGGCTTCGTTGATGATGGCTCGGAAATAGTCGCGACTCCCCGGATAGTATCCACCCTCCCCTTGAATCAACTCGAGCCATAAGCAGGCATAGTCCTGCGGATGACGCTGCAAATGCTCACGCATCGCCTGAATGGTTCGACGCGTGCTTTCCTGAGGATTGTTTTCGTCATAAAAGGGTATGAAATCGACTGCGAGTGTCTCGGGCAAGCCTACGCGATAAGCCGCTTTATCCGTGACTTGAGCGAGCGCCAATGTGCGACCCGCAAAACAATGATCGAACGACAGAATACGCTTGGCGGGAAAGTGTTTTTGGAAGGCAATTTTTAGCGCATTCTCGTTCGCCATGGCGCCACTTGTACAAAGAAAGCAGTGCTGGATATTCGAAGCAGATTCGCAGGCAACCTCAACCAACAACTTGACGACCTCGTAACTGATTGAATGCTGTTGCAGATTTCCTTGCATTACCGTGTCACTCAATGCCGCATCAATTCCAGCTTCCACTAACCGCGGGTCGCTATGCCCAAAACCATGGACGCCGATTCCCGTGATAAAGTCCAGTTTGACGCTACCATCGGCTAACTCGACAAATGGTCCATTGCCGATGCCACTTGCCAGATACGGGAAGTACAAGGTTCCCCCTCGTAAGCTGCCAAATTCCGCCAAGATGGATTCGTAGTCGGCCTTTAATTCCGGATCGGCTTCGACAACATCGGATAATGATGTGCGATGCTCTCGCACCGCTTCCAAAATCAAATGTTTCGCCTCGGCAATTCGGGGATCATTTAATAGGCGTTTGGCTGCCAAACTGGTTTGAGTCGATGGGTTCATACAATCCTTAAAATTCATGGGGTGTAGGGTCAGATTCGGGTGGCCATATCTGGTTGCAAGTTCATCGAGCTTCGCATCCAGCCGGGCGGGGTCATCGAACGATCACTTTTGTTCTGCGGCCAAACTTAATAGTATCAGCGCAGCCAGTTTTGTTCGAGGCACCAAACTATCGACGAGCAGAAATTCGTCGCTCGAATGGATTCGGCCCCCGTTGGGTCCTAGTGAGTCGATGTTGGACAACCCTGCTGCGAGGAATTTGTTTCCATCACTGGCCCCGCCAGATCCCTGCCATTTAACATCCAAACCCAACGCCTGACCGCACAATTCAATTCGCTTCTGTAATGCCTGCGTCCCCGCGTCCAAAACTTTCGGAGGCGAATAAAAGTCACCATGCATCGTGACCGAAATACCCTCCTTTTCATCAATACGTTTTATTAGTTGTCGAAACTGCTCGAGTATCCACTTTTGCTGCTCGTTGGTCATGACCCGCGCATTCACCTGGACGACCGCCAAATCAGGCACGATATTGACGGCACCGCCCCCCTGAATTTGGCCGACATTGATCGTGACATCTTCTTCTTTGCCATTTAGCGCGGCGATTTCCGCAATCAACTTGGCTGCGGCTACAATCGCATTTCGACCTTCGTGAAAATCTCTTCCCGCATGAGCTGACTTGCCGCGCACAACAAATGTAAAATTTCCCGAGCCCTTTCGCCATGAGACCATCAACCCACCTGGCAAACTCGGTTCGAATAGCAAACCAATGTTGCATCCTGTTGCACGAGCACTAATCAACTGCAAACTTCCTGGGGAACCAATCTCCTCGTCTGGATTGATAATGACCTCCCACCCAATGTGCTTTGCAAGCTCCGAACGCTCAAATACCTGCAACGCGAAGAGCATGACCACAATGCCACCCTTCGCATCCGCGACCCCAGGACCGTTCAACGTCTCTTCGTCCAGCCAGCGACAGGTTTGAAATGAGTCGCTTCGGCCATAGACCGTATCACAATGAATACACAACATGACTTTAAATGCCGATTCCGGTCGACAGACAATATGCAGCGATCGCCCAAGCTGTTGAACCTGCATTTCGCCACGCTCGTCAATCGTCTGCCACAACGTCGTATCGATACTTTGCATCTCACCGCCAAGGATCGAAAAATATTCTCGAATTTTGTCGTGGACTTTGGCTACACCTTCCAGATGCAGTGTCCCTGAATTTTGATTACAAAGGTCAATGACCATGTCGATCATCGGCTGTCGCTGGTCATCCAACCAGGCAAGATCGCCAATCAACGTGTCGACGTCGTGTAATTTAAGCATGTCACTCTTCAATGAACGGGAATATCTGGATTCAACAATACAGTTATCTGTCACCGACCTCTCGAGATGCAAGCCCACTTCAGAAAAGCGCGATAAAACGACTGAGCCATTTCGAAATGCTTCTCAGACAAATGCCTGTGAGTCCGTGGGCGACAAAGATCCGGATATTCAGGCCCATTGAAGGCCGAAATCGTTGGCAAGCCAATATCGGGCTGAATTGGCGCTCAGCGGGAACGATTGGACGCACCCTGTTTTAGCGGATACAATCAAGCTTGCCGACGTCGCGATGTCGTCGTTTTGAATTGGGTTTGCTGCAACGAACCGACAAACAATTCCTTATTCCGGCGTTTTCTACATTACAACGTTTACTTAGCGCGATAAAGGAACAGAAAAATGACTGCTGTAAATCATGTTCAAACCGTCTCGATCAAACACCAACGATATGTTCATCTGCAAGTCGTTGCGATGGCACTGCTAACTGGTTGGATACTCCTTAATATGACGATCCCTTTGGCAACTCCCCAGTCCTTTTCGACCTCACCCAATCAGGAGAGTGAGCGGAATGCAAACAACGATTTGAAGCAACTGGCCCAGGCAAACAACCAATTTGGTTTCGATCTCTATAAGGAATTGGGATCCCAGAAAGGGAATCTGTTTTATTCTCCGGCGAGTATTTCAACGGCTCTATCGATGCTCTTTCGTGGGACTGACGGAGAAACCAAACAGGAGATGACAGGCGTCTTACATATCGAGATGCCAGATGATCGGCACCATCAAGCCAACGGAGAACTCGTCCAATTGCTCAACACTCCGTCGACTGGATTTGAGCTGAAGGTGGCTAACCGATTGTGGGGCCAAAAGGACTTTGTGTTTATGGGAGATTACCTTGAGGATTTGCAGAATCAATATCAGGCACCGATGGGCCTTGTCGATTTTGAGTCTGACGCTGAAGCTGCCCGTGAGCAAATTAACGCCTGGGTGCTCGATACGACCAAAAACCGCATTCAAGAGCTGTTTCCCCGAGGTGCCTTGGATGATGCAACGCGATTGGTGTTAGTCAATGCAATCTATTTCAAAGCGGATTGGGCAACGCCGTTTCCAAAAACGGCAACAAAAGACGAACCATTTCATGTGGCTAATCAACAAAAGATCCAGGTTCCAATGATGAACTTGGAAGGGAAGTTCGGTTACGCCCAAATCGACGACTTACAGTTGTTAAGTTTGCCTTACGCAGGCGATGAGACCTCGATGATCGTACTACTCCCCGACGAGTCGATCGATATGGAAACGTTCGAAGCCAAAGTCAACTCCGAACAGGTTGCCAAGTGGCTCGAGCAAATTCGGCCAAAACAAACAAAGGTTGCACTTCCGAAGTTTACGTTTGACTCAGAGTTCGTTTTAACCGACACGCTCCAATCCTTGGGAATGAAACGTGCCTTTACCGATCGCGCTGAGTTGAATCGAATGAGTACACATGACAGTCTGTACGTATCCACGGTCGTTCACAAAGCTTTTATAGAAGTCAATGAAGAGGGGACTGAAGCGGCCGCCGCAACTGGTATTGTCGTCGGAATCACCAGTGCGCCAGTGGTTGAACAAGCCGTTGAATTCCGAGCCGACCGACCCTTCCTGTTCATGATCAGACATAATCCCAGTGGTTTAGTCCTGTTCGCTGGGCGGTTGGACGACCCAAGATAGATTGCGATACTCCTGATTCCCCTTTCCAAGTCTACCGCGGACTTTGCGGAGGATGGGTAGGCGCCCGAAGTTCCTCGTGTTCAAGTCACCGAATTCGCGTATCGGTTTGACTGCCAACGCACTCCGCATACATGGGTCCGGGTTCAGATCAAGGTCGATTTGGTGGGCTGTTGGTCTGTGCGTCTTGTCTCATTAAATACAGAGTTCGCGTTGGCTTTTAACCGTAGTTGGTACTGGGCAATCACAGCGCGTCCCGGCAAACGGGTCAAAAACAGTCCGCCCAACGATCAGGACGTTTTACGAGGGGCGACGCCGGTGCGCTTCGAGCGCCTGATTTTCAACAAAGGCATCGGCGTATTTAGCAAAAAAAGGGAGTCTCCGGTCAAGGCAATCGCCATATCGAGTCATTCCTCCGTAAAACCAACCCAAGCTTCACTCGCCCGTCACTCAAGCCGCTCGACAATGGCTGCAACACTGAAAAGTCTCGCCCCAAAAAACTAGTTGAGATTACGACGAGATCGAACAGGCCGTCTTTTAAAAACCGTTGGATGTAGGGTTTTCTTCACGACTCCTTCCGGGTATCGTTTCTGGCTAGTGCTCTGTCAATTTTAAGGTCTGGGACTGGAGCAAGTCCTTTGAACGACTCAGCGAGGATTAGCTAGTAATGGCCGACGACAACAAAGTAAGAAAGCCGTTTAAATTAGTCGATGGATTTCTCGGTTTCATCGAGCGCATCGGCAATCTCCTACCTCATCCCGTGATGCTATTTGCATGGTTGGGGCTGTTTACGATATTGCTCAGCGGCGCCGGAGCCTATTTTGAGTGGGCCGTTGCAGACCCTCGCCCAGAAGGTGCACCAGGACGGGCGGCTGACGGAATGGTGCGAGTCGAATCACTGATGTCGGATAGTGGACTTCGCCGAATTACAACCGAGCTTGTCAATAATTTTGTCAAGTTCGCACCGTTGGGAACAGTGTTGGTGGCGTTGTTAGGTGTCGGTGTCGCTGAACACAGTGGACTTCTGTCCGCCGCGATTCGTTTATTGATTCTGGGAGCGCCAAAATTTCTCGTAACGGCTGCATTGGTGTTTGCGGGCGTGGTGTCAAATACGGCGTCCGAAGTGGGATATGTGGTGGTCGTCCCAATGGGCGCTGCCATTTACTTTTCCCTGAATCGGCACCCGCTTGCTGGATTAGCCGCGGCGTTTGCAGGCGTGTCTGGAGGATACAGTGCCAATCTGCTGCTGGGGACCGTTGACCCATTGTTATCGGGAATCACCACTGCAGCCGCCCAAAGCTTCGATCCCAGTTACGAAACGAATCCGGTCAGCCCCGCTTGCAATTTATACTTTATGATGGCCAGTACCTTCTTGGTGACAATCGCGGGTACCATCGTCTCACTGCTTATCATCGAGCCCAGGCTCGGAGCGTACTCGGCCAAGCAAGGCGATCCTGAAGTGCTTTCAAACCAAAAAGGGATGGATAGCTTGACCGTACTTGAGAGACGGGGTTTGATTGCCACAGGGATCTCAATTTTGATATTCACGTTTTTGATGATCTATCTGTGTGTCTCCCGAACTCAATGGGAAACTTGGACTGGCTTGGACCTGTCAATGTTGCCTTGGTTGGGCGCGTTGGCCGAGCCGGCACCGGGTAAATCAGACACGCCAGCCTTTTTGGACGGCGTCGTGGCCGTGATCTTTGTCGGCTTTCTGATACCCGGAATCGTCTATGGCGTGGTCACGGGCTCGATACGCAAAGACGAGGATGTGCTCAATTCCATGTCAAAATCAATGAGCACAATGGGGATGTATATCGTATTGGTTTTTTTTGCAGCACAGTTCGTCGAGTTTTTTCGGTGGTCCAACTTGGGAACATTGTTGGCGATTCAAGGTGCAGAATTCATTCGCTACTTGAAACTCGATAATCCACTGATTTTTCTGTTTTTCATTCTGGTTTGCGCATTCGTCAATTTGGTCATGGGAAGCGCCAGCGCCAAATGGACCTTTATGGCTCCGATCTTCGTGCCAATGCTGATGGACATCGGTTACAGCCCAGAGTTGATTCAAATGGCCTATCGTATCGGTGATTCGTGTACGAATGTTATCTCGCCGATGATGTCCTATTTCGGGATGATCTTCGTTTTTGCGGCCCGCTACGAACGAGACTTTAAGCTGGGTTCTTTGATCAGTTTAATGCTCCCATATTCAGTCATATTCTTGATTCTTTGGACCATCTTCTTTTACTTGTGGGTGTTCCTGTTCAATTTCCCCATTGGCCCGATGGCTCCAATTTTTTATCCCGCCGGTGGTTAATCCTACAGCGCAAGGTATGTACGTCAGCCTTTCCAGGCTGACCCAATCCTCCCGGTTTGGCACAAACCAGGTAAACGGCGTCAGCTTGGAAAGGCTGGCCTACAGCTTTGCATCGAGCCGGCGCTGTAGGATTAATGTACGGCTGGACCAAATTCATAATCGGGGGCTGAGTCGGATGTCATCCCTGCGAACAGCATCTTCCGGCACGGTCCTCGATGAGCGTGGTCGGACGCCAACGCTGCATTCCCAAGTTATTGGATAGGGTACGGTTTTGGAAACCTTGATCGGGTCTATTTGAAGTTGAATGACCCGCCGTTTTGGAGATTCAGAGGTCGTTCATTTGATGATGAATGTGAACTGGCGGTGGATGCCGACGATTCAGTGCTGGTTGGCTGCTGAGGTAGTTTCAACATTGGAGAAGTTCCGCCATCAGCTTCGCGCTGGAATTGACGGATGCTTCCTGGTGCGAACCAGCCCTGGCTATTGATCAGACTTTCTGGCAAACTTGCCGTCCGCGCGATTGGCTCAGGCGATCGTCCAGCCGCTGGATTTGTGTTCGTCGATTGGTTCATGCTGGCTTGAGTTAAGGGAGTCGGCATCAAGGGTTGGTTTTGAGCATCGTGCTGCAGCACCGGTGCAAGCGCATTGAACTCGTTGGTTGTCGATCGATTGGACGCGTCAGGATTTTCTCTTGTTTGGAACTCCCGGTACGGCGTGGTCGGGTAATTGTAGGATGCGGTTGCATTCGATGTGCGCGTGTCCGAGCCAAATCCAGAATCACGATTCGCGTTGTTTGATGCGAACTGATTTTCGCTTCCCGCGGTATAAGGATTAGAAATTCGTTTTGGGGAGATACCATCTGCGGTGTCGACTGGCGTTGTCTTGACCGAAGCGACATCATTGGAGTTAAAACCGCCACCCCGGGTCAATTGATCCAGCACGGGCGTCTGTCCAATCGAGGCGTTGATAGCATCGCTTTCTTTGTTTCGAATCAATCGATTCGCCTCGGCCTGAAGTTCGCTACCGGATGTTGCTGAATTCGTTGGTTGTGGATTAAATCTCGTGAGTTCCTGGTCTCGCTGTGTGAGCTTGGCAGCGGCCTCAGCAAGTGTCTGGGCAGGTTCGTCATCGACTACGGCATACCGTTCAACGGGTTCTTCACTTCCTGAATTCGTGGCTTTCGGCGGATGCGTGGATGGAAGTCCCTTAGCCTGTTGCGAATTGGCAAAACTGCTACGAATCGGTGCAACATTCGAAGCCGGAGGTTCGATGTAATTGTCATGCCTGGCGGTTAGAACTGGACCATCTTTTTTCCAAAACGCCAAAGTAGGTAACTTTGGAAATCCAGCCGACTGACAACCCAATGACAACACACACCCGATACCGACCAGAAAGAGTCCGATCGGAGCCGTAAAATTGTTTCTGGTTAGATTCATGCCTATTTTACCTCGGTTGAAACTGCGACAGTCAAAAATCGGATTTGACGTCGAGTGATCCACCAATGTACTCCAAGAATTTCAAGTAAGACTGCAAAGGCCTTCGTCACATCGTTTAACTTGCGCGTCGGCCTGCAAAAAGCGGCGGATGCTAGTTTTTGATTGTCGAAAAGTCAATGTCATTTTCAAAAGTCGATCCAAGCGGGGTCGCTAGCAGCGTTTCAATTCATTAATCGATCAGTTTGATGAGCTGCCAAAACCAAAAGTTGTGAGCCGGAATTTATAACCGCAGTTGCGATAGCAAAAAGTATAGCTTGTCCGGGAATGGACACGATTTAAACACACAAGATTGATAAGTCAAAATTGCGGCCAGCTTGCGCTGGCCGCTCGCCTGATACAGCGATCATGAAGATGTTTTCCGAGAAACGTGATCAAGGTTGTTGTTCGTGAGACATTTTAATCCTACAGCGCCGTCTCGATGCAAAGCTGTAGGCCAGCCTTTCCAGGCTGACGCCGTTTACCTGGTTTGTACCAAACCGGGAGGATTGGGTCAGCCTGGAAAGGCTGACGTACATACCTTGCGCTGTAGAATTAACGC
>JBGTDM010000338.1:0-29706 GCA_041748315.1 Pirellulaceae bacterium | reverse complement strand
CATATCACCAATTTGACCGTTTCGTGGCCGTCGGGAATTGGTTACTACAATGTCGGCTCGGCGAATAATCCGAATTCGATCGCCTATCGGCTTCAAGCGGATCACCAAATCGTAGCGGCGGGACACTCACTAAGCGGACAGCTTTTGGTGGCGTCGAAGGATGGAAAAATCTATGCTCTGGATGAAGCATTGGGGAGGGTGAATTGGGAATTTTCGGTTGGCAGTTCGATCAGCCGCTCCCCGATCGGGTTCATCAATTCAGTTTACGTAATCTCCGATAACAATCAGTTATTCAAGCTACAAGCCGATACAGGCTTTCCCGATCTGAATTGGCCTCTGGGGATTGCAGATGTTGATCACTTCGTTGCCGCGAGCCAATCCAAGGCCTATTTCATCGACACGCTGGGGCGGTTGGTGGCTTTTGACCGGAAGTCGGGGAGTCGTCTCGGTCAACTGCCCGTCGGAGGATACGACATTCGATTTGCCAATCTGTTGACGGATCGCATCTATCTCGTTAACAGCAAAGGTACGATCCAATGCGTGCGTGAGTTGGGGAATCCACAACCTTACTTCCATGCCGATGCCATTGAAGACATGGTCGCCGACTCGAAAGAATCGCCGGGGAAAAAGGAGACAGTCAATCCATTTGGGACTCCGGTCGAATCAGATGATCCCTTCACCGGTGGTGTTATAGCACCGGACGATCGCGACCCATTTGGAGGTGGAGGCGACACTGACCCGGACAATGGCGACCCGTTCGGCGGTGGAGGCGACACTGACCCGGACGATGGCGACCCATTTGGAGGTGGCGTTTAGAACATTGGCGACCATGCCACTCGCGTGTATTGGCACGCTCGCGTTCTCACGACTGGGGATTCAACGTGATAATCGTGCTCGCGATCATGTCACCGTTGCAAGACCCGAATTGGGGGCTGACCGAATTGGGATGCGGTGAATTCTGAAACGTGGGACATTTTCTCGCTGCAACAATTCTCAGCGTTCATGTGCGATCAACTTTGAATCGACGAATAAATTCATGCAGCGATTAAAATCCTGTTTTCTTGCGGCACGACGTTTGCGGTGATGATTCTTCCCGCGGTACGCACGACGGGCTGTTTAGCTTGCGATCGTTTTATTTGACGGCAAAACTTTATTTGCGACCGGTTGACCAATGGCTCATCCGCCATTTAACCTTTGAGTTTCCGTAGTAAGTTTTTGGTTTGCTATCCGGATAAACGAGCGGGACATTTAATGGATCTGGCTTGACGCACACTTGCTTGAATGTTGCGGTTAAAGAGTTCTAAACGAGAATTTATCCCCGTTGATCGGGGACCTTTGAAATGGAATCACCAAAAATCTGCCGAGCGCTGATTAGCGTCAGTGAAAAACGAGGTATCGACGACTTCGCCAAGGGATTAATGGATCGAGGTGTCACGATCTACAGTACCGGAGGAACCGCCACATTTCTGAAGAAAGCGGGAATAGACGTCGTTGATATCGCTGAGTATACCGGGTTTCCAGAAATTTTAGACGGACGAGTCAAAACCCTTCATCCAAAAGTTTTTTCCGGAATTCTGGCTCGTCGCGAGAACGAATCCCATGCTCAGACGTTAAAGGAATTTGACATTGCGACGATCGAGTTGGTCGTGGTCAATCTATACCCCTTTGAGGCGACCATCGCCAACGAAAACGTGACGGAGCAACAGGCCATCGAACAGATCGATATCGGCGGTCCGAGTTTGATACGTGCAGCGGCCAAAAACTACGAATCGGTTACCGTAGCGACTGGTGCTGAACAGTATGCCGCGATCCTGGGACAAATTCGTCAGAATGGCCGCACATCACTGCAGCTTCGTCGAGAACTGATGGCTGCGGCCTTTGAGCACACGGCTCGTTACGATTCGATTATCGCCGATTATTTTTCCACCAAAGAGACAGTTGTCGGGCTCCCGCCAACAATTAACCTGACGCTCAAGCGAGAAAAAAGTCTGCGGTATGGCGAAAACAGCCACCAAGCGGCCGCGGTCTATTCCGTTCCTGGTTCCTCAGGTGCCGATCTCGTGCTGGCCAAACAGCTTCATGGTAAGGAGCTTTCCTATAACAACTTGCTGGATTTGGACAGCGCAATTTTCCTGATGCAGTCATTTCCAGAACCGGCCTGTTGCGTTTTAAAGCACAATAATCCCTGTGGAGTCGCCATTGACGTGAAGCTTGCAATCGCCTGCGAGAAAGCGTTCATGTGCGACCCGGTAAGCGCCTACGGATCGATCTTGGGGTTCAATCGACCGGTTGACGTGGCGACGACCGAATTCCTTTGTCATGGAGACTTCTTTGTCGAAGCGATCCTTGCGCCGAAATTTGAGCCGGATGCGATTGAATTGTTGACCACCAAGCCAAAATGGCGAGCCAACGTGCGATTGATTGAGATTGGATCGCTCAATGGATCCGAGCAGCCAATCGAACTGCGTCAGATTCATGGTGGATTCCTGGTGCAACAGCCCGATTCGAGTGAACGGTACAATCATTGGAAAGTAGTGACTGACGCCGCGCCTTCACCCAATGACCGCATGCAACTGGATTTTGCTTGGAACGTGGTCCGTCATGTGAAGTCCAATGCCATTGTACTTGCGAAGGAAAATGCGACCGTCGGAATCGGTGCTGGACAAATGAGTCGTGTTGATTCCGTCGACATCGCAATCAACAAAGCGGGTCCGCGAGGTGCCGGCAGCGTGATGGCCTCGGATGCCTTTTTCCCATTTCCCGATTCAATTGAACGAGCGGCCCACGCCGGGATTTTAACCATTGTGCAACCTGGAGGCTCGGTTCGCGACGACGATGTGATCGAAGTCTGTAATCGGTTAGGTGTATCGATGATCTTCACGGGCCGTCGTCATTTTCGCCATTAAACGTGCATCCGACTCGCAAGTGTCACTTGCGGGCATTCGTTTACGTCATTCCGCCACCGGGGATAAACTCGCGCGCATCCGTGATCGATGCGCAAAACAACGCCAGTAATTCGGCTGCGTGATCAAGGTCATCCAGACTTACGATTTCGACCGCACTGTGCATGTAGCGATTGGGGATCGACACGAGCCCCGTGGCCACCCCGCCGCGGGTGATTTGCAGAGAATTCGAGTCGTTGGAGGCTGCGCGTCCCAACGCAGCGAGCTGATAGGGAATGTTTCCCTCCTCGCAAATCTCGATCAGGCGTTGGGAGACGAACGAATTGATGTTGGGCCCTCGAAAGATGACCGGCCCTCGCCCCAGATTGACTTCGCCATGAAGCCGTTTTTCAATGGTTGGTGAATCGGTTGCATGGGTAACGTCAACCGCAATTCCAATTTGTGGATCGATCGAATACGCAGCCGTCTTCGCACCTCGCAATCCAATTTCTTCCTGGACCGTCGATACCGCATAAATTGAACTGTTCGCATTGAGACCTTGAATGCGCCTCAGTGCCTCGACGACGACCCAGACACCCGACCGATTGTCCATAGCCGGTGCGGTGGCCAGGCCGTTGAGCAATTCAAGATGCCCCATTTGAAGGGTAACCGAGTCGCCGATCGAGACGATGGTCAAAGCATCTGCCCGATCGTTTGCACCAATATCGATCCACAGATCCTCAGCGACGGCGACGCGTTTGCGTTCGTCCTCATTCTGCAAGTGAACTGCCTTTCTCGAAATCACCCCGGGTATCGGTCCGGTTTTGGTCCAAACGGTAACGCGCTGACCAATCAACTGCTGCGGGTCCCATCCCCCGACCGTATTCGTATACAACACGCCGGTATCGTCGATTTGCGATACCAACAGTCCGATTTGATCTGCGTGTCCGGCTAACATGATTCGAAGCGATTGGCCGGGATTGCGCGACAAAATGAGATTTCCGTGCAAATCGATCTGTTGAGAATCAGCGAAATCGCGCGCATAGGCTGCGACGATCCGCTGAACGGGCTCTTCATAACCGGAGACGCCAGGGGTTGCTAATAATTGCTCGAAAAACTGCTTGGCAGGATGATTCACGAGATGGCTCTTGGCATCGGGATTAAACAAAAATTGCCCCCAATGATCGAATTCTTCTGGATAACCACGGCAAAGGCGGAATTCTTGCGGACATTGGATGACACGGTGTTCGCGTGCGACAAAAGGCTTGGGGTTTTGGCCGGGTATTGTCGCATACGACCGATTTATTGAAAGGTGACTTCATCCCCGATTTGCAATTCCGACTTAAAATGCACACCTCGACCAATAATGATCTCACCGTGATCGCCCCATTGTTCCGTGGAAGCATTGTGATGGCGAACCAGCTCAAGAACCGCCAGAAAGACCCCGACCAAAGCAGACTTGTGCATTCCGGGTTTAAAAAGTGAACTGAATCGGATTTTATCTTCGCTGAGGATGCGTTCGTGAATCCACTTCATATACTCCGTAATCGGGGTTTCATCGAAGATGACCTCTTCCGTTGGAGGTTGTTGGTTGCGCTTCAAAACTCGACCAAAGGCGCTGACCAAATCCCATAACTCGACATCCTGCAACGGTTGATCGGCCGGATCAATTTTGCGTGGTGGCAAGTCATTGCGTACACGAACAAAACGATCTTGCCAGATGCGTCCCTGTTCGGCTAACAACTCAGCAGCGTCCTTAAACTGCTTGTAGAGGAGTAGACGTTCTACCAAATCTTCGCGAGGGTCACGGTCGAGTTCACCGTCATTCAATAACTCGTTGCGTGGCAGAATGGCACGTAGCTTGGCTTCCACAAGTAAGCCTGCAAGCTCCAGAAAATCGCCGACCAAATCGATATCAATTTGCTCGATGACATCGAGAAACTCGACATACTGATTCGCAATCGTCGCGACGGGAATCTGATCCGCCTCCAACTCACTCCGCTTAATGAGGTACAGCAATAAATCGACAGGACCCTGATAGAGGTCCAGCTCGATTGTGAAGTCGCGTTGTGCCGTCGGTGTCATATTCACATCAGCAATCCGAATGGTTTTACACAGGATCAATCACAATACACTATCGATTTGCCATAGGTCTCAATCCGCGGCCAATGATCGGCTGACCGAACGCTGCAGATCCCTGGTGAATAACGTTTCAGCTCATTCGTGATCGACCGAGACAATCGTGTAACGACAAGCGGCAACCGCCGATCGTCGTGTCGAGGCGAGTGACGACCATTGTCGACTTTCCTGTCGCCTCCCGAACGCCGCTTGTACGGGTTAGGTTGGGCGGCGAAAAGACCAAATTCCGTTTCCACTTTTATTTTTCCTAAAGAGTTCATTTTACTCAGATTATCCGGTCATCATTTGAGTTAAACTTGACCAAAATGACTCAAATTCACGTTATCGAGCCGTTACAGATTGCCGATATTTCCCACATTGACCGCGAAAGGCAGTATGGTTCATTAAACAACCCGCTGTACTTCGCCGCGTGCAGCATAACTTTCTAAGGAGACTTGGAAGTGATGCAGCGATCTCGTAACGAGTTTTACAATTTAAACCAATTGCGAAGATTTGTCGCTCACACGCTGTGCCAATGGAATGATATCGAATTTGGAGTTTTCCACGTCACTGAATCGGTGATCACTCGAGGGGGTTCCCCCTGCGGAATCTTTTTCTGCTTGCATGGACCTCGAAGTGTCAAGTTAACGGCGATTTGGGAAACCGACAAAAATACGATCTTGTTTTATGGTTCAACCGGTGAGAGATTTCAGAAAACGGAGCTAACCCAAGCTCCGGCATTAGGCGCGACGGAATTATCTATAAATTATTAACAATGTACCCATCCATGGAGGAGGTCGATAATGCTAGTTCTTTCCAGGAGGGAAAGCGAGACGATTAAGATTGGTGACTCAATCGAGATCACGTTAGTTCGAGTTTCCGGAGACCGGGTGCGAGTCGGAATTCAGGCACCCGCCGAACTGCTGATCCTGCGAGGCGAGCTTGATCGTAATGATCAGCCGCGGGACCAATCATCAGCCGCAGCGTAGTCGAAATCGACGGGGAATGGCAAGTATTCCAAGTCAGTTTGGGCTCAACAAGGGGTTAATGATTTCGTGTGATTCACGAGGGTAATCAACCGTTTGCGGAATAGGGGCGAAAGGATCAACCTAAAAAATCGGCAGGCAAGTTCACTGATAAGCGCTAATTGAACGAGGCCCATCCGAACAAGCTCATGCGAGCATCCAACTCGATCCTTCAACAACCCAAAATTCAAAAAAAGCTGGTTCCACCATCGGGAACCAGCTTTTTTATTGTAGGTCGAGTCCGAACGAGGGCATCCGTGAGGGAGTCCCGTTTCCAGAATGCGCTGAGGAAATTGGCCAAACAAAGAAAAGGGTTGCCGGTGAGGGCAACCCTTCATTATGGTGATTTCTGCGACAAAAATTGTTGACCCATTCGGCGAAACGACTGGGGTTAGAAGCTGCAAGCGCCGGTTCAACGGCAACCGGGATGACGATCTGTTAATGACTTCACAAAATATCCGTTGGGGAGTTTCGAGAGGAGTTCCAGCTTCAGCTTGTTCTGAAAGCTGGAGTTCAAGCTTTAGCTTGCTTTTGTAGTTGGAGTTCAAGCTTCAGCTTGCTTTTGTAGTTGGAGTTCAAGCTTTAGCTTGCTTTCGGCAGCCTAAAGGCTGAACTCCAACCATGCAATCGACGCTTGTTTTAGGTGTTGGAGTTCAAACTTCAGCTTGTTTCAAGCAGCCTATAAGGCTGAACTCCAACGCGGCTTGGTTTTTCGAAATTTACACTTCGCGAAACGAAGATTTCCAAGTTTGCCCCGGACGACTTCTGTTGCCGATAAGAGTAGAATTGACACAGGCTTAGCCAATAGCCAACTTGCCCAATCCGTTTAGTCCATGGAAACCCATGAAATACAACAACATCCTCGAATCGGTCGGGCGAACTCCCTTGATTCGTTTAAATCGAATTAATCGTGGATTGCGACCGCAAATTTACGTGAAAGCGGAGTTTTTAAATCCTGGCGGGAGTGTGAAGGATCGCATTGCAATCACAATGATTGATGAAGCGGAAAAGAGGGGTGATCTGAAGCCAGGAGGAACGATCATCGAAGGAACAAGTGGCAATACGGGGATGGGGCTGGCGTTGGTAGCTGCGGTCCGTGGTTACAAAGTCATCTTTACAATTACGGATAAACAGTCTCAGGAAAAGGTTAACTTGCTCAAGTCTTTGGGCGCTGAAGTGATTGTTTGCCCGACCAATGTTGATCCTGACGATCCGCGGTCCTACTATTCGATTGCAAAACGCCTTTCCACAGAGATTCCAAATTCGTACTATCCCAATCAGTACGACAACCCGGACAATCCGACAACACATTATCAGACGACGGGACCGGAAATCTGGGAGGATACCGAGGGAAAGATCACTCACTTTGTCGTGGGCATGGGAACCGGAGGCACGCTTTCTGGAGTCGGTAAATACCTGAAAGAACAGAATCCGAATGTCAAGGTGATTGGAGTCGACCCGATCGGATCATTGTATTACGAGTACTTTCATCACAAGACGGTCGGTAAAGCGGCGCCCTATGTCGTCGAGGGGATTGGCGAAGATATCTTTCCCACGACGATGCACTTTGAATACATGGACGATTGCCTGCAAGTCACCGATCGCGATTGTTTTTTGGTGGCTCGACGATTGGCCAGGCAGGAAGGAATTTTCTCGGGTGGTTCGGCGGGGGCTGCAGTGTGGGGCGGTTTGGAGTACGCCAAGCAACTGACCGAAGATGACGTCATGGTCATCTTGATTCCCGACACCGGACGTCAATATCTAAGCAAGGTTTATAACGACGAATGGATGCGCGACAATCGATATTTGGAACCGGAGGTGTTTTTGAGTGCTGGCCAGTGCGTTCGAGCGAAGTCGCGGCTCAAGGAACTTCAATCGGTACAAATTGAGGAATCGGCCTTTGATGCGATGGCGAAGATGCGAAAAATGGATATTTCGCAGATGCCGGTATTCGACAATCAAGAATTGACCGGTTCGATCACCGAAGACAAATTGGTTTCGCTCGTTTTGCAAGGGCTTGATTTGAAAGCGACAACGGTTCGAGAGATTTTAGAGCCATCATTTCCCGTCGTTGAACCAGATACTACAATCGATAAGATCACTGGACTTCTCCGTGGTGACACACCGGCTGTGTTTGTGCGGATGGGGAAAGATTCGTACGAGATCATTACCAAATACGATGTGGTCCACACGATCGCCGGAATGCACGAAGAGGGGGGGTTCGCAACCGGTGCGTAAGGCGATCTGAAAGCCGAACCGACACCGGATGACTCTGATTCGTTTTTCGCCTTTCAGCGAACCACCTGCATCGGCCTCATACCAACGGCAAAGTCCGCTTCGGTATACTGTTTTTGCGTTGCGATATGACTCGCAAAAGCCGAGTTGTTGCATTCTTACCTGAAACTTGTCTGAGTTCATTGGCATTATTACCTTTTGGAAACAGAATGAAACAAGCTACAAAAGTCATCCATGCTGGCCAGCACCCAGAACCGGTAACTGGCGCGATTATGCCCCCCGTTTTTCTCACGTCGACCTACGTTCAGACGGCCCCCGCCGAGCACAAAGGGTACGAATACTCAAGGAGCGGAAATCCGACGCGAACGGCATTGGAGTCAAACGTTGCAGCCTTGGAAGACGCGAATTACGGGTTGTGCTTTGCCAGTGGCCTAGCGGCTGAGAACACGATATTGCACCTGCTAAAGTCGGGGGACCACATCGTCACGGCGCGAGACGTTTATGGGGGCACGTTTCGGTTGTTCGACCAAGTATGGAAGCAATTGGGAGTTAGTTTCACCGCGGTAAATGCTTATCGGCTCGACGAGATTGAGCAGGCTTTTCGACCGGAGACCAAGTTGTTGTGGTTGGAATCCCCTTCGAATCCATTGTTGTCAATTGTCGATTTGACCGGGGCGTGCGAAATTGCCAAGGGGCGCAACGCATTGACGGTTGTCGACAATACGTTCGCAACGCCGATCCTGCAACAACCGCTACGATTGGGGGCAGATATTGCACTGCACTCGACCACAAAATATATGGGGGGCCATTCGGACGTTATTGGTGGCGCGATCGCGGTTCGCGATTCGGAGCTTTATGAGCGACTGAAGTTTTTGCAAAATGCCGCTGGTGGTGTGCCGGGACCGCTCGATTGTTATTTGATTTTGCGGGGAATTAAAACGCTCGATGTGCGAATGCAGCGGCATTGTGAAAATGCACTGACGATCGCCGAATTTCTGGCGGATCACAGTGAAGTCGAGCGCGTTTATTATCCGGGATTACCAAGCAACCCAAATTATCAACTCGCCGCGAAACAGATGCGAGCTTTTGGAGGGATGGTTTCGCTTGAATTGAAAGGAGACCTGGAACGAAATCGTCGCTTTGCGTCCAGCACGAAATTGTTTGCCCTGGCCGAGAGCCTGGGGGGAGTTGAATCGATGATCAATCACCCGGCCAGTATGACCCATGCTTCCATTCCCAAGTCGGAACGTGAGAAGGGCGGATTGAAAGATACGTTAATGCGGCTCTCAGTGGGTATCGAAGCGGTTGAAGATTTGATCGATGATTTGCAACAAGCTATCGAAGCTAGCCAGCTTGTCGGTGTTTAATCGTCGCTGTTGGCAGGGATGTACGTTAGTGACATCCTTGAATTCTACCGGGCACGTCCAGGAGCGCTGCAAACTCCCTTTCACGACCTCCATCATTCTATGTCACTCAATCGTACGATTATCGGAATTGCGGGGGCTTCGGGGGCAGGCAAGAGTTTATTGGCGCAGCAATTGTACTCGCGTATTTTGGCATCGCGTCCCTCGCAGGATGTCGCCATTCTTCATGAAGACAACTATTATCGAGCACAAAGCGATTTGTCATTCACGGAGCGGATCGAAATCAACTATGATCATCCGGCCGCCTTGGAGCATGATTTGCTTAACGAACACCTGAAGAAACTTCGCGATGGCATGATCGTGGAAGTCCCGCAGTATGACTACACGATGCATACGCGGAAGCCGGAGACCAAGCGATTTGAATCCGCCAGAGTTTTGATTGTGGAGGGCATTCTGGTTTTGCACGATCCCGAACTTCGCGCAAACTTCGATTTGAAAATCTTTGTCGACGTTCCCCTCGACGTCTGCTTGCTGAGGCGATTGAAACGCGACCTTCAGGAGCGTGGGCGTTCATTGGATTCCATTTTGGACCAATACGAAACGACCGTTCGCCCGATGTACTATCAATTTATTGAACCGACGAAAATGCATGCCGATATCATTGTGCCTCGGGGAGGCGAAAACGAACATGCGCTCGACGTACTGAACCGATACCTTGTCCACCTGTTATCCTGACGTAATCACCATGCAAGACCTGTCGACGATCCACCGCATGATTGGGGATTTGTTTAATGCGGAAAATTCACCGGAACCGATCGAGTTAACCGACGAACAGCGGCTGTTCTTTCAAGAGAATGGCTATCTGTCTGGAATCCAGCTTTTGACGGAGCCACAATGTGCCGCGCTCCTTGATTCATTGAACGCGCTGATGAGCCCAATGTCGGTTGAAAACCCACTATGGCACGAGATTCATTTAAACGAATCGAGCAACCCTGAGCACATTCTGTTTCACGCCTTGGGTGCTTGGCGTATTGATCAGCATTTTCACGATCTGTTGTGGAATCGACCGTTTGTCCGGATCGCCGAACAGCTTTTGGCGAGCCCGGTCAGGTTTTGGCATGATCAGCTCTTTTGCAAGCCTGCAAGTCATGGTGGCAATGTGGCTTGGCATCAAGACTATTCCTATTGGACTCGGACAACACCGATGCAGCACTTGACGTGCTGGATTGCGTTGGAGGATGCCGACGAGACGAATGGCTGCATTCAGTATATACCCGGCAGCCATCATTGGGACCTATTGCCGATGACGGACTTGGCAGGTGACATGGCGGGCATTCGTAGTGTACTTGACGATCGTCAATGGAAACGGCTACAGAATCCGGTGCCGATTGAACTGTCTCAGGGGTTCGCCACGTTTCATCACCCGTTGCTCGTCCACGGATCGGCTGCTAACCGATCGGATCGTTCGCGGAAAGCGACCGTTATCAATGTGTTTGCCGATGGTGTCTGTTCCGCGGCAAGTGAATCATTATTGAAGGGTGTTCCACCGGTAGCTGTTGGGAAAGAACTGACCGGCCAGTTTTTTCCGATGCTGGGTCACTGAGCGCCTATACGACTCCGATGGCATTGTCGATTGATCGGCAAAATCGGCGTTTTGGTGGCTGGTTCCTTCAACACAACCAAAACGACCGGAATTTCTTTGGCATCGACTGGCAAGGAACCGCCAAACAGTCCCTTCCCACGCGAATATTCGATGGAAATAATACAAATGGTTTGATTTTTCACGTATTTACGATAAGTTAAACAGGAGGAAGCGTAGAGTTTGGTTGAGGAACGCTCTGCAAACGTTACCGCTGATCAGAATCGTGCTTGTCGTTCAGAGACCGGCATAGAATAGAAGCGAGGATTAGGATGCTGAGCTTGGAATGCGAGTCCACATCTCCCCCTTTCTTCGCCAGAAGTGTTTGCTGTTCGCGAACCAGCAGCATGAGTGCAAGCGTGAGCGTACTTGGAGGTGAGCGATTCGCGGTCGCCGTAGCACAGTCCAATTGAGTGATGGTCGTTTGATGTCGGAACAGCAAAAATCTGGAAAGAGCTTTTTGAGCTTGCTGCAGCAGAGTGGTATTGCTGATACGACTCGACTGAAGAGTGTTCTTGCCGAACTGGCAAAAAAGGCCAATGGCCAACCTATCAAGCTGGACGCCTTGACCAAGCACTTGATCGCCAGTGGCCTGATTACGCGTTGGCATGCTGATAAGTTGCTTTCGGGGAAGTACAAGGGATTTTTTCTAGGCAAATACAAATTGCTGGGGCATTTGGGGACTGGGGGAATGAGCAGCGTTTACTTGGCTGAACACACGTTGTTCAACCAACGGCGCGCCATCAAAGTGCTCCCTCGAAACAAGGTGGGTGACAAGAGTTATCTCGATCGTTTCTATCGCGAAGGGCGAGCCGCTGCCGCATTGAATCACCCCAATATCGTTCGCGTCTACGATATCGACAATGAAGCCGATACGCATTATTTGGTGATGGAGTATGTTGAGGGACGCGATTTATATGAGACGGTCAAGCAGGATGGACCGTTGAGCTTTCTGGATGCAATTAAATTCATTATGCAGGCTGCTGTCGGGTTGTCGCATGCTCACGATGTGAATTTGGTTCATCGTGATGTTAAGCCCGCGAATTTGCTTGTGACCAAGGGAGGAAACGTCAAACTTCTGGATCTGGGATTGGCGTTGTTCAAAGAGGAAGATCACTCGTTGACTGTCGCGCACAACGAAAAAGTTCTCGGAACTGCCGACTACCTAGCACCTGAGCAGGCGATCAACAGTCATCAAGTTGACCACCGCGCGGACATCTACGCGTTGGGGTGTACGTTATATTATCTGTTAACAGGACACCCGCCATTTCCCGAAGGGACGTTGGCACAACGCATCGCCATGCATCAGTCCCAGAGCCCGCGATCGATTCTCACGAGCCGACCGGATTGTCCCCCAGACCTGCAAAAGGTTTGCGAAAAGATGATGCGCAAAAATCCGGCGGAGCGTTATCAGACGAGTAAGGAAATTAATGTTGATCTAAAAAAATGTCTGATCGCTGCCAATGCGGCGCAACATTCCGGGACGACGAATGTCGGTGAATCCTCTTCGGCAGTCGATGAGCGTTCAGAGACGGATACCGCTAAAAACAAGTCTCAGACCTCCGTGTCCGCCCAACCTCAAGCTCGTACTCGAGCCCCGGAGACGCAACCAGGTCGCGAATCGATCAGCGCGGATAATTTGTCAATTAAGAAGTCAACAACCGCTAACGCGCCGCCGTTGAAACCCCGTCCTGGAGTTGCATCGCAAAAGGTTGCAGATGCTGAGAAGCAACGCGTTGTCACGGCAAGAAGCGGTTCGGTTCCACAAGTCTTGGCGAAGGGGGGGCAAACGGCTTCACAAGAGTCAAGAGTCGCGACCAGGACATTGCAGTCGCTCAAGAGTAAACAAGATGTCGATGCGGGCCAAACCACGGAATCCAATGCTGATCAAACCGACGAAACACCTCTTAAAACATTGGAACCAGGTTCGGTCCATGACGATCATGGAAACTTGCCCGATTCCGAACAGCTCCATTCATCACAAGAAGTAGCATCGCCAGACGCTAACATGATCGGCAGCCCGACAGATACTGCTTCAGCTCAGGGGACCGAAAGGTCGCCGTGTGCAGCGTGGGAAAATCCGGGTGGTAATCGAAACGGCATTTCCAAAGAAAGCGGCGCAGCGAAAAACGGATCGGAAAACTTGGTTTTAGAATCGTCCGGTGAAGGTCGAGCCACAAATAAGCTGAAAAGTAAATCGTCTGATCAACCCGCCGGCAAAACGACAAGGACACCTGATGCTCCGACCGTTCCACGGGACCAGTTAGATTTTACTGGAATCGGGGAAACGCCACAGGGAAATCCATCGTTGGCGGAATTGACTGGCGTACAAGTTGGTCCGAGCGTTTCGTTGAAACAACGGTCAAAAAAACGGCACACCAGCAAGTCCATGTGGATCGCGTATGGTGTTGTCGCCGCCATGGTGTTGTTGCTAACAATGGTAACCGTTATTGCAATATGGTTCGCATCACGCTAGTTGTTTTACAAACGTCGATGTTGGCTAGGTGTTTCCGCTTGATTGCGGAAACACCACCCCGAGTTTTCAGTCTCTGCACCCAACACGATGTTTAGGCTGATTCAAATCGTCGAACAGGTTTTATGTTTTTTATCCCTTAATTGGACTCGACCTTTTCCTGGTAAAAGGCATTGATGCGAGAGGTACGCCATGGCTCGAATGCTGTTGAAAATCGTTGCGTCTGTTGTGGCAATGACCATGTTGGGGTTTGGGATCACGTCGTCGGCTGAGGGCCAAATCAACTCGAAACAGAGACAAGAGATCAAAAGAATCAAGGTGATTGTCGATCGCGCTGCAAAGCAATATCAGTCCAGGCGATTCGATGAAGCCGGCACGACCGTCGCCGAGGCGTACTTGAAATTGCAGGAGTTGGTTGAGGAACCGACCGCCGAGCTAATCGAATTGGTCACTCCGGAGTATGATCGCATCAAACAGGCATATCAGTTATTGCGTGATCAGGGACAGCCGATGGATCCCGTTGCGGATTTACCCAGACCACCGATGGATCCCGACGCCATCAGCTTTGTTAGCGATGTTGCACCGATTCTGGTGGCGAAGTGTGGACGTTGCCACGTCGATCGCGTTTCGGGGCGTTTTAGTCTGGCGAATTACCAGGCCATTGCCGAAGGGAGAGGAATTAGCCCGCAGCGACCGGAAGCCAGCCGACTCATCGAAGTCATCGAAAGCGGTGAAATGCCGCAAGGTGGCTTGCAAGTTGACGATGCGGAACTCCGGATTCTAAAAGATTGGATCGCAGCGGGTGCCAAGTTTGATGGAGACGACGTCGCAGCAGGTTTGCAGAGTTTCGCAACGCCGAATAGTCCCAATCGCCGTGAGATCGAAGTGATGCCTGCGACGGGGAATGAAACGATCAGTTTTTCGCTGCATGTGGCACCTGTGTTAATCGAGAATTGTTCTGGTTGCCATATCGAATCGCAAAATGTGCGAGGCGGCTTGAATATGACCAATTTTCGAGGGCTGTTGGCAGGTGGCGACAGCGGAGTGATTGTGAATCCGGGAAGCGATAGCGAAAGTCTTCTGGTGCAGAAGCTGAAAGGCATGGGTGGGGGACCGCGAATGCCACTCAATCGCCCAGCGTTGTCGGACGATCAGATTGCTACTATTTCAAAGTGGATCACAGAAGGTGCCAAGTTCGATGGCCGAGACGCGAGATTGAATATTCGCAACGTTGCTGCGTTGGCTCGTACCGAAGCCATGGATCACGCGGAGTTGACGATCGATCGGGTTAAAAGTTCGAATGACAACTGGAAGTTGGTCATGTCCGATATTGAACCCAACCACTTCGAAACCGATTCGTTTTTTGCGCTGGGTTCGGCAAGTGATGACCGACTAAAACAATTCGCCGAATTGGCCGAGGAGATCGCCGTTAAAGTCAAGCCAGAACTCTATCTGGATCGGAACGCACCCATTGTTAAGGGGCGAATGACATTGTTTCTGTTCCAACGTCGGTACGATTACAGTGAGTTCGGTAAGATGATCGAGTCGCGTGATCTCCCCACGCATTTTACATCGCACTGGGGACATGACACCATCAACGCCTATGCCGCGATCCTGACGAATCCTCGCGAGCCCTTCGATGAAGAACAGGTGCGAGCTGATCTTGCGCGACAAATTGCTGCGACGTCCATACGCGATCAGGCCGTTGATGTTCCGCGTTGGTTTGCCGACGGGGTTGGGTATAATGTCGCAAAACGACTCTTCAATAAAGACGATTCAGTCCGGAGTTGGGATCATGCCGCAGCAGCCGCATTGTCATCGATGAACCGTCCGGACGACTTTTTGCAAAATCGCATGACTGAAGACAATGCAGCACTCGTCAGTTACTTGTTTGTCGGTTCGTTAATGAAAGATCGCGGAAAGTATTCGAAATTCATGAAAGACATCTTCCAGCAACAGAGTTTTGAAACGGCGTTTGCTAATGCCTATTCGGCGACTCCTGCCGAGTTGATTGCAGCTTTTTATGGGACGGGTTCCAATCGAGACCGACCACGACAAAATCGGTAAGAGTGTAGGTTTTGCTCTTGAGAAGTTGGCAACGAGTTGCTATCTGGCCATGAAATCGTGCGCGGGGGTCTGAAATTGCTATCATTGTGTCTGGATGGATGAGGGGCTCGTCCTTATCCAATTGAAAACGAATTTGCCATGGATGGAACTGTGAACAGAGCGATGGGCTTGGTCGCTAGCCTTATATGTTTCTGGTCGGTGTCGTTTGTGCCGTCTGCCGACGCGCAAAATTTGAAATTCCCCCAATTGATACCATTCCGACAAAATCAACCGGTAAAGCCGGTCCCCCTCACGGATTCCAAGCCGCCCGTTTCTGGGCCAATGTCCAAGCTTTTCCGGCCCGAACCGAAAGCGGCTGAAACAGCTTTGGAGCGATTTCAAGCCAACAGCAAACAATTTTTTCAGAACTCTGGCGAAACCATGTCGGATTGGTTAGAAAGTACCAACCAATCGATGCGGCGTTCTACCGAACAAACTTGGAGTTTTTTCGAACAATCGGTCCCCCAATGGGAGTGGTGGAACGCCAAACCGAAGGAAACACCGTACATCTTGCCACCGATGCGATCAGCGGCTGAGCCTCAGATCGAGCCGAAACGTCGGTTTTAGCGTTGGCATGCTCTCACCGAGTGGATTTTGCCATGCCATTTTTAATTTGGAACCTTTCGTTCGTTTTGTCGGCAGCTCTCGGATTTTCTGCAATAGGGTTGGAGCCTGCCGAGACCTTGAGCCGTTTGTCAGCTCCAGAAGATCTACAGTCGCTGGTGAATAAACTCGTCGAAACCCATCGGCTCCCAGGGGTTAGCGTTGCGGTCATCCAAGAGGATATTGTTTTGCAAGCATCCGCCGGAGTCCGTAAATGGGATTCAGATCACCCGTTCGAAATCGCGGACAAGGTTCATTTGGGCTCGTGCACAAAAGCCGTTACGGCGACGCTGGCTGCCGTTCTGGTCGAGCACCGGCGAATTTCATGGGAAGACAAACTTGTGGAAATCATGCCGGAATTGAACGGAAAAATTGACGAAGGATTTTATGACATTACGTTGAAGCAGCTGCTCCAGCATACGTCCGGGGTCCCGGCAAATGCCAAATCCTGGTGGTTGAACAAGGGAGTTGCCAGTTTTGAAAATCGGCTGGCGATTGCAATGGATAGCTTGCAAAAACCTCCGTCGCGACAGGGGAAGTTTTTATATTCAAATCTGGGTTACATGCTTGCTGGATTGATGCTTGAGAAGCAAACCGGAAGCTCTTGGGAAGCTCTGGTGCAGGAACACATCTTTGATCGACTGGAGATGACGTCAGCTGGCTTTGGTCCGCCGGGCACGGGCGGCTCTCTCGAGCAGCCCTGGGGGCATCAACTCCAGAATAACAAGGTCATTTCATCACAAGTTGATAATGCGCCCGCATTGGGTCCGGCTGGCACAATTCATTGTTCAGTGGCTGATTGGGCAACGTTTATTCAATGCCATATGCGACTGACAGAAGATGAGAAAGCTTTGGTGTCCAGCGCGACATTGGATGAGCTTCATCGAGTGGCTGATGGGAGCCATTACAGTATGGGATGGGGCGTCACGCGACGGGGAGACACGATTGTCGGCTTGAATCATGCTGGGAGCAATACCTTTTGGTATTCGGTGGTAGAGATCAACCCGCCAGCAAAGCTGGCCATCATTTTCTCGGCCAATATTGCCCCAGCGACGGCAACGCCAGCTTGGGAGGAATTTCGAAGCGCGATTTTAGAACCGCAGTGATTGAAAATCATGCGGCATTCTGTACTTTTGGACCAGAAATTGGTTGGGCGAAGTATGGCGCATCGTCGGAAATCATACGAAGAATGTCCCTGACTATCGCGTTGCCGGTTATTTTTCCAAATTCTTGCTCGATTCGAAGCGCAGTCGGCGACTATCTCTGTAATGAGTAACTCATTTCACGTGTCAGACAGCGGCATATTACCTGACTGCCTGGACGGGTCCCTCGGCCTGATCGATTGGTCGGAGCAGTTGGAACGTCATCGAGGCTGGCTGCATAAAGTGCTGCGCTGCCGGATTGGTGATGATTCAGCAGTCGAAGATTGCCTACAGGAAATTGCGTTGGCGGTGGTCAAGCAAAACAATAAACCAGCCGACGAAGAGAAAATCCCTTCCTGGCTCTATCGATTGGCGATCCGCCAAGCGGTCAACTTCCACCGAAGAAACGGCAGGCAGCGAAACATGGTGGAACGCTATCAAGCGGCCATGGATCACCGCCGCGAGTGTGGTGTCGATCCGTTAATCTGGTTGATGAACTGCGAACAGCAGGATTTGATTCGACAGGCAGTGCAGTCGCTCCGCCCCGGCGATCGGGAGATCTTGATGCTGAAATACACCGAGCATTGGAGTTACAGACAGTTGGCCGAACACCTGGGGATCGGGTTCGATACGGTCGAGTATCGATTGGTTCGAGCAAAAAAAAGTTTAAGACAATTGCTTAATCGCGTCGTACAAGGCGAGGTTGTTACATGAAAAACTCTCGAGATCACGAATCAAAGCCCATTCAGTTTCCAATTGAATCGGGCACTAACGGTCAGCATCGTCCACTCAATCGACGGAGTGACCTGACCAAGCGCGAAATTTTGATCCAACGACTTGTTAACAACGAAATGTCGTTTGATGAGCGAATCCAGATGTTGGCGAGCATTGATCGATGGCAGGATGGTTGGCGTGAACTTGCTTTGGCGTTTGTTGAGGAGCAAGCATTTGCATCCGCAATGTGCGAACAATCTCCGGACCGTGAACAGATTCAGTCGCACCGACCGGTTGCAATTCACGAAAAGGGCTCGCGACCCGACGCTTGTTCAACGGCGAACGGTGGCGAATGCATCGAGCTTGAATCACGAGCGACCGGTAGGCATCGCCGTTTTTCCGGTTTTTATTTTGCGGCGACCGTGTTAATTTCGTTGAGCATTGGCATGCTGGTCTCCCAGTCGGCAATCGTGGTTTACTCGCGAGTTACTGCTGATCAAGGCAATATGGATATCCATCCAGATAATGCGTCAGGAACTGATCATGTGGTCCAGGCAACGGATTCGTTGCGATTGCCTCAGCAGCAGGCTGATTTGGACATGGGTTTCCCTGGAAGAACGCCGGAAGAACGTGATGTGGCTCGAAGTAGGGTTCCCGTCGCGCATTCAACGCTCAAATTTCCGAATGCTGAAACAGGCGAGACGACAGACGTGCCGTTGATTGATCTCGAGTCGTTGTTTGGGTTCGCGGAGCCCAATATTTCTCGTGAATTTGTCGAGACGTTGCATGATGGTGGCTACCGACTCGAGCCGCACACCCATTTTGTTCGTGGCCAACTTTCCGATCAGCGCGAAGTTGTCGTGCCGGTACGGCAATGGTCTTTGAAGTCATTTATTCAGTAGTGTGAATCGCATTGATCCATCGTTCTTCCAGAGAATTGACGGATCGTGGACGCCAATCGATATTTCGTTTCAACAACATAACAACCATTTTCAACCTTAATTGGCCCATCGGGTCAGGAGACGTTTCGGTATGAACATCCGATTTTCAATTATTTTTTCCGTCGTGGTGTCAGCGACACTATTGGTTCAAAGTGCATGGAGTCAGGAAAAGCAGACGGATGCTGGGGCATCATCAGTCACGAATGCAAATTCAAACGTTACGGTAACGGTTGATGGCGGAAAGCTGACGGTCGTATTTGGCAGCGGTCAAGTCAAAGTATTCGACCTGGAGGAACTTGCGGCGCAAGGAGAGGAGTCCAAGGAATCGAAGATAGAATCGGGGAAACAGCAGATCAAAGTGGTGCGACTATCTGATTTAGAAGGTGCGGTTGTCGCTCAACGAGGGCGCACTCAGGCCATGATTGTCGATCAAGAGGGAAATAAGCGCGTCATTGATTTGGCCAATTTGGGCGATGGACAAAACATGATGCTTAAGTTTGAAAATGCTTCACCCCAGAGGGTTGAATCGGGCAATGTTGTGCGACTTCGTGGCGGAAATGATTCGGCGCACCAGGCCGCTGCGTCGACTGCTTCACCGAAAGCATATGCTGTCAAACTTGCCGTAGAGGACCGATACATGCTCGGCATCACATGTGAGCCGGTGCCTGATTCGTTGCGCGCTCATTTGAGCCTTGAGGAAGGAGTTGGCGTACTCATCGCTAACGTTTACGAAGGAAAGCCGGCATCTGGAAAACTGCTACAGTTTGACATCGTTGTTGACATCAATGGAAAGCCTGTTTCATCGGTCGACGATGTTGTCGCAGCCGTCAAAGAATCTGGTGAAAATTCAACACCCGTTTCTATTAAAGTGCGTCGGGGAAATGAGACATTGGATTTTGAAATCGTTCCCGAACGGCAGGATTTGGAATCTGGAACCATGCAGCTTGTGCTGAACGGGATCGCCGAGGGTGGAGGTGACGGCAAATCGTCGGGAGAGGGTTTCGAACGTTTTATTTGGTCTGGGGACGCTCGATATCAATTGAAGGTACTGCCGGAACTTGCGCAATCCGGGATCATTATTCCATCTGTGAAAGTGGAAGATTTGCGAACCATCGGAGGATCGGATTTAGCTGAACAAATTGCTGAACTTCGTCAGCAGATTGAAGAGTTGAAAAGCGCCATGAACGAACTCAAAAAGTAGGCGCTTACGAATTCGCGTTCGGATAAATGCTGCAAACAAATAACGATTCCCCGCGAGGATATCGGTTACCCGGGAGGATTCTCCCAGGTAACGATTTGACTGAGCTGTGCGTCATCGTTTTGAGCTGGAATAAAATCTGCAGAATTGCGACGGCCATTCGGAATTGAGATTGGTTAAAACTTCCGCGATCTCGGAAACGCTGGGACGATCTGAAAAGGACTCGCCCAGCTTCGCGTAGCGTAGCACGCCAAGCTTGTCAATTATGAATGTTGCTGGCCGATTGCTCTCTTCGACATGAATATTCATTTGAAATGCGACTCCATATTTGGCGCTCGTGGTCAACGCTGGATCAAGCAGCAGCGGGAAATGGACATCGTCCGTTTTTAAGCCAACTTCATGTAATAGCGCCTTGGCTGCCCAACTTTCATGAGGATCAACGGCCAACAAAACGGCATCATGTTCCGTTAATTGTTCGATGGAACTGCGCAACTGCGCGAGTTGTCGATGGCAAACGGGTCACGTATCTCCGTAGATGAAAACTAAAACGATCGCCTGCTTGTTACGAAAATCTTCCAACGAAATCGTTTCCCCATTGAGCGCCTGCAATTTGAATTCAGGTGCCGGTTCTCCAACGACAGCGGTTCCGCACTGGGACACATCAAAGTTGCGCAACGTCTCAACGATGGAGGTCTCAATTTTAGCCCCGTTTCGTTCCTTGGCATAATTAAGATGCTTGCGTACATCAACATTCGTCGGTTGCCAACTTCCCAATCGTTGAGCGATATCGGGTACGCCCTGCATTGCCAATGCGTCAATCAAATACAACTGAACGGCTGTCGATTCATCTTGTTGAATTTGTTGGATTAGCGGACTGATGGGCAGTTCACCCGAAGTGTATCCCAAGGCTTGCGCCGCGAGCACGCGCGTCCCAACATCATCATCAGCCAGCGCGCCGACCAACAGACGCACAGTCTCCTGATCCCCTCCCGCAGCGGCTTGCAAGACTGCCATGCGAGCTTTCCAACTCTCATCATTCAACGCACGCAGGTATTGACGTCCCCCGGGTGGTTGATTCCAGCCAGTTCGATTCCATTCATCTTTAAATTGTGCAATCAGTGGTCCAAGCTTCTGAGGCCCATCCTGTTCAACGAGTTCTTGACCCTGCACCACGGAGGATGGACCCATCACCGTGAGACAACTTAACGTCATCGCCATTACAAATCGAAGATATCTGGCCATGGGTGGATTAACTCCGTGCAATAGATCGGATCAACAGGATCACTGCAGTTTACACCAAATTGGCTTAAACGCGTGACGGGATTAAACCCTGAATTTACCCGAGACCAATTGAATGCGCTGTTAGATTTGTAACCGATTAGAAGGAAATCTGCGAGTTGTCCAAGCATCCGTAAACTGTCGTACAAAGTTGGTCAATCTCATCATGATCGAACCGGAATTCCCACTGGCGGATCTTCAAGTCGGCTTCGACAACGTGCGGTTAACTGTCGATGCCATTTTCGATCCAGTCGGCGCATCGCTGGTTCTGGAAGGCATCGCATTGGCCATCGGACAGCGGCAGCGGAAAACGTTGAGTGAGTGTCGAAAAATGGCGATGCCTTGCCCATTTCTCACGCGAGGATCGTTCCCGTTAATCGTCCCGTTTCGATTGCGAAAATAGCCAAGCCATAAACTTTGGATCGGCGTATGTCGCCGTCCAACTGTCATGCCCGATCCCCTTCATTTCGATATACTTCACGTCTCCGCCGATCGCATTAATCGCCGCCACCATCCGGCGAGACAGTTCAGGCTTGACGACTGCGTCGGCATCACCATGCGCAACCCATAACGGTATTTGCTTCAACCGATTGACGATTTCCGGTCGATCGTCGCCACCCCCACAAATGGGTGCTGCAGCGGCGAACAGTTCGGGCCAACGGCAAACGGCATCATACGTACCAAACCCGCCCATCGACAATCCCGTAACATAAATTCGATTCGGATCGATCGTTGGCTCCTCGGACACCAGTTGATCAATCAACTCGCGGCATAACGTGAGCGATCGAGAGGGTTCCTCGGGCATTTTGATGGTCGTGCCGTCCCAAGGGATATCCACCCATTTTTCCCCGCGTGGACACTGGGGCGCAATGACCCAGGCAGGATAGTCACGGCGATTTTTCGAACTTGCAAAATCCCGCATCCCATGCACGAGTTGCGCTCGGTTGTTATCACCTCGCTCACCTGCTCCATGTAAAAACAGTACTAAGGGGTATTGCTTTCCCTCGTCAATCTCGGGCTTCATCACGCGATAGTTAAGCGTCTGCTGCTTGCTGTTCTGGTAACTGGCTTCGTGGAAATGTTTTGACCAGGCTTCCTCATCTTGGCACCCGGTCCCCCACAGAAGTGTGGGACCGATAAAAAAGATTCCTTGCAAACAGGCACAACAACATCGATAAACAACTTTAAACTGCCAAAAGTTTGACATCCCGCAACCTTTCATGAAGAAGTCTTTGAAGCTGATCGTCGTAGTCTGACTGTTTTTAGTCCGAACGTGAAGTTGACATCCCTTTAGAATACGCGTCCCGGGTCGCGTTGCAAATTGTCAAATCGCCGAAGAAATTACCGCCACGGAGTGAATCGCCAGTTGATTTACAATCCGCGAGGTTTGCGGGAGACGTTTCCGTTTTCTGGAAATGCGCGTACGACGCGATCGATGAAATGCTTTGCAACTCTAGGATAATTGGCAATTTTAAGGGTTCAGGGCATGGTGGGTAGCTTAGTTAGAATGTACTCGACGATGCCCAAAATATGGTTCCATCACCGGTAAAGGCCGAATAATCGATTAAATCATCATTCGGATCAAAGAGACTGTTATGGCACGACCTAGTGGCTCCGTCATTCTGTGTATGTTCGTATGGGCGTTGCTCGCATCCGATGTGTTTGCCCAAGGCATCACGTTGCGCGGCGTTGGAGCCGTTAATGACGGGATGGCGGGGGCGGGTGTCGCGGCTCCGCTAGACGCTGCGGGCGCAATCCATTGGAATCCTGCCTCAATTGCAGCCTTCGATAATAATCAGGCGTCATTTGGAATGATGATGGTGCTTCCAGAATTGGAAGTCGCATCAAGCATCGGGCCTTTCAGTGGCAGTTCAAGTAGTGAATCCGGAATTGCACCGATTCCAGTGATGGCACTCGTCCATAAAACCTGTAATCCGCGGGTCAATCTTGGAATCGGAATCTATGGGATTGCTGGATTCAAGGTCAACTATGACGCTTCGCTGTCGAATCCAATATTGTTCCCGCAAGGGAGCTTGGGAGCGATCCCAACGTTTGGCCGGGTAAACACCGAAGCGGAGTTTTTTCAAATTGCTCCGACGGTTTCCTTTGCATTGACGGAACGGCTTTCGATTGGAATGGCACCCACAATGACAGTGGGTCAGTTATCGATTAGTCCGTTCTTTGGTTCGCCGCCGGTTAATGGCGCTTATCCCGATTCGGCTGGATCACGGTATCACTTTGGAGGCGGTGCGCAGTTTGGCTTGTACTATTTGGTCAATCCGAACTGGACATTTGGCGCGTCTCTAAAAACTCCGCAATGGTTTGAAGAATTTCGGTTTAAGGCGCAGGACAGCAACGGACTGCCAGTGAACGCACGCCTCAAATTTGACTATCCGTTGATCGCTTCGTTTGGGACGGCCTACTATGGAATCCCCGGTGTTGTATGGGCGACTGACTTTCGCTACTTGGATTACGCGAACACCGATGGTTTTGGTGATAGTGGCGTAAATCCGGATGGGACCATTGCAGGTACGGGTTGGAGTAGCCTGTTTTCAGTTGCGACCGGCATTCAAAAGCAGATGTCACAGCGACTCACCCTGCGGTGTGGATACGTTTTCAATACGAATCCAATTAACGAGAACAATGTCCTAATCAACGTTGCAGCGCCAGTCATCACGCAGCACATTGCAACCGTCGGCATGTCATATCGACTGACCGAGAATCTAGCGGCGTCTTTGGCATACCTTCACGCGTTCGAAAATAGCCAAAGTGGTCCTTATTTGGACGTCGTCCCCGGATCGTCCATCGAGCTGACAACGGCCGCATATGCGATTTCATCAGGCCTGTCGGTGTCGTGGTAGTCGGAACCAAATGAATTGCACATCGATCGGTTGGTAAGTTGATCGGCAGTAAGTCGATGTGCGGGTAGTGGTCGATGTGCACAATGGCTCGTTAAACAACCGGGTTGAACAATCGTCAAAATGGGGAAACCGTAGGCCGATGCAACCATTGGATCTTTGTGAATTGGCAATTGTCGGTCGCACGCGAGCCTATGCTCCTTATTCACGGTTTACCGTTGGTGCGGCGTTGTTGACCATCGACGGCCAAGTCTTTCAAGGTTGCAATGTCGAGAACGGTGTCCTAGCATTATCGATCTGTGCTGAACAGGTCGCGTTGGCCAAAGCCGTGTCTGAAGGGAGTCGAAAGTTTCAAGCCATTGCAGTCGCTGCCACGCCGCTTGCTCCTCCTTGTGGCTCCTGTCGCCAGTTTCTGTCTGAGTTCGACGACGATCTACAAATCATCTTGTGCGACGCCAAACGACCCGAAGATTTTCAGATTTGGACTTTACGTCAGCTTTTGCCAGTTCAATTCAAATTCTCCCCTTAATTGGCGTTTGATCGTTTTACGTAATGGGACAAAGCGATTTCACCGGTAATTCAGATGTTTAATCGTGGTCAGGCTTGGCACTCAGATCCAATTTAGCGTACACGTCGGTAGGCTATGAATCGATCGCATGTCCAATTCTCCTGAACTGAAGCAAGGACGTGATCCCTAAGACGATGGATCCCATATTTTCTCGTTGAGATAGGTTGTCAAACGCCAAGTAATTCACGACGATAGTGAACGATACTGGTTGAGTGATTCGCATCAACGTGGTGATTCAGTCCATCGCAAAACCAGTCCTTCATGTTTTGCCAGCGATATTTTGATTTAACGAGACGAATAATGGCGATTCAATGGTGCCAGGGCCGAGTTCAACACAAGCAGATTTGGACTGAAGGTTTATTCACGTTGCATGTTGAAGTCGACGGTGTCAAGCCATTTGAGGCTGGGCAGTTTGTTCAGTTAGGTGTGCATGGAACGGACAAAGAACTCATTTACCGACCGTATTCGATTGCTTCGCCACATGGGCGTGTGTTGGAATTTTATATTGTCAGGGTTGATGGCGGACAACTGACTCCATTGCTCGATAAAATTGAGATTGGCGAACCAGTCGTGGTGAGCGATCGTGCGGCTGGCAGCTTTACGCTAAAGAAGACACCCGGTGCCGAGACGTTATGGCTCCTTGCGACCGGAACTGGGCTCGCTCCCTATGTCGCAATGTTACGAACCGAGGAACCTTGGCAACGGTTTAAAAAGATTGTTGTCGTCCATGGCGTGCGCTTCAGTCCCGATTTGAGTTACCAACAGGAGTTCGAGCGTTACGCAACGGAATATCCCGATCAGTTTTTATACCTTCCCACGCTGACCCGCGAATCGGTTAATGGAAGGCTGTCAGGACGAATTTCTACTTTAATCGAGAACGGCTTGTTGGAGTCGACAGCTGGCTTTGAAATTCGGTCAGAAGACTCGGTTGTCATGCTCTGTGGGAACCCGGCGATGCTCGACCAGGTCGAAATGATATTAGGTGAGCGAGGCATGAAAAAACATCGAGCCAAGGCCCCCGGTCATATCGTTTTGGAACGATATTGGTAAAATGATTTGACTGATCAAGGACGCTGAAACTTTCATTTCGGCAATCGCAGGTCATTGACGAGTTGCGGTTGCTCGTCAAACGTCGATCTGGATCGAAATGGTGATGGTAATGATCCAGTATGGCAAACACGTTTGCTGTTTGACGGAAATTTGCGACCCCGTACAGAACACGATACCTTCATCGATCTTTTAGAGCATTACAACAGGAAAAGATGCATGTCACTCATCGAAGGATTTGAAAACATCGTTCGCGAAAACGAGCCGCTCGCTCCCTATACCAGCTTGCGAGTTGGTGGTGTCGCCGAATTTTTCGCTGAGCCGACGACCATCGAGCAGCTTCAAACATTGGTCAAACGATTTTCCGATGCCGAACGTCCAGTTCGGTTAATGGGAGGTGGATCGAATGTCCTAGTGCGTGATGAAGGTGTTGCGGGTTTGGTAATCCTGTTAAATGCTCCGGTTTTTTGCCAAATGACACTTGCAGAAAACCGGATTCGAGTCGGTGGCGGGACCAAGTTGTCGCATTTTGTCTCGACTGCGGTCGGCCAAGGTTTAGTCGGTCCAGAAAATCTCGTTGGAATTCCAGGAAGCGTTGGCGGAGCGTTACACGGAAATACCTCGGCTCATGGAGCCGATATTGGCACTTGGACCCTTTCGGCTGAAGTGATGACACTTGGTGGCGAAATCAAGACCCGCAAGATCGAGGATCTGCAATTCGCCTATCGCCAGAGTAGCCTCAATGAATTGGCGATTTTAAACGCAGAATTTCAATGCGAAATGGATGATCCCAGCCTGTTAACCAAACGGATGCAAAAAATTTGGATCGTCAAGAAAGCGAACCAGCCGGGAATCGACGAAAATTCAGCTTACATGTTTAAAGACCATGGTGGCGAATCCGCAAAGCAATTGATTGAACGCGCCGGATTGAAAGGGGCGCGGATGGGTGGTGTTCAAATTTCCGGTCAACACGCGAACTTCTTCGTCGCTGAGGCGAACGCCACCAGCAACGACGTTTTGCGGTTGATTGACCTCGTACGCAATCAGGTCGCTGACCGGTTGGATATCGAGCTTCAGTTAAGCCTGGAAATCTGGTAGCGCCGATCACTCGTATTCATTACGATTGTGACGATCATTCGGTCGCGGTTCATGCAATTCTAACGGCCTTGTTGCATGCCGTTCAAAGCGATTGGTTGGGTTGTAGGTTCGTGTAAAGTCACGACGCATTCGATGATCCTGGTGATTCGATAAAGTGACTATCACATCACTCTCTCCCAATTCCTCGTATCAATGAACAAAAAAAACGCGAGCCTCATTGATTCGATCGCAGATATTTCTTTGCATCGGATTATTTTTCATCCGTTGGTGCTGATGGCATTCATCACAGGTTCGATGATTCTGCTCGGTTCCACTGCCTGGCACCAACATCGGGATGAGTTCATTGCACCAAAGGATTTTGAAATTAGCGTCGCAATGATCAAAGTACCACGCCATCCGAGTTGGGTCCCCGACAATTGGGTCGAGATCGCGGTTCGCGACAGTCAACTCAATGATGTTTCGCTGTTGGATATCGACTCAGCGGAAAAGGTCGTTGCAACCCTGGTTGGGCAACCCTGGGTAAAACAGATCCTTCGAGTGGAGAAACGACGGCAAGGGTTTTCAGTCGACCTGGAGTACCGACGATCCGCTGCGATGGTTGAAATTGGCCGTAATAAGCTGGTGCCGATCGACGGTGATGGCGTGATTCTTGATGGAGCGCTGTTCACACCAGAACAAACGCAAGCGTATATGCGAATTTCGATCCCCCTGCCCCCAGGCTCTCCCGCAATTATCGGACAAGCATGGCCTGACGCAAGAATCGTGGGTTGCGCAAAGCTCGCGGAATATTGGTCGGAACATTGGCAGGAAATTGGGCTGTTGCGAGTTGTCAATCGCGCGTCACCCACTTCCGCTACAAAAGCAACCGATGCGGTCGGACCGTTCGAACTGTTTACCCGAAACGAAATTCCGATCATCTGGGGAAGTCTTCCCGGTATGGAACGAACGGGTGAAGCAACCGCGCAACAAAAAATGGATGCACTCCTCGAATTTGTCAAAACAAATGGTTCACTCGATCGAATTCCAGCCGGAATCGGGTTAGATTTGCGTTCCGGTCAGGTCAAGCAATTGCGATCATCGTTAACCCGAAGTTTCGAATCGGGCGCAGAGACAATCCGGTAGAGTTTCAATCGAGCGCGAAGATCGGAAAGGCCTTGACTGGATCAATAAGTGCCCAATGGACTCGCGTTGGGCCTACCCTAAGGATTCAACAATCCCCTGGCGCATGGAAGTGGCCGTACGCTCCAACCCCAAATTCAGGGTTTGGCCAGCGACCTGAACCATCAAAGACTGGCAAGTCAGATCTGACTTTCATTGCTGCCGTTCATTGATTCGGCATGTTACGATCCTGTTTTTCGTCCGTCGCTTCGATGCCGCCATCGGAAGCCTCGTTTTCTTCAACCTCTGGAAGATCAAATTCGATGTTAGGTCGGTTGATGCCGGGTTGAACGGGTTGCACTGGCATGATCTGTACGTCATCAGAATCGCTTGCTGGTATTGTTGTGACCAAGTCTTCACGGGTGACTTGCAAACTCTCGAAGACGTCATTTGAGATAACATAGTACCAATCGCCGAATCGAGCGTTTAATTCATTGACCTTTTGCCTGCCGTCTCGAATACGGCGTCGGAAATCGCGTCGAGCTTCTTCGAAATCCTTGACCCGTTGGTCGAAGGTGTCCAAATCATCCAGATATTCTTCGAGTTGCTGTTCGTAAAGTTCGAATCGGGCTTCGCGTTCCGCCACATCTGCAGCGACCTCTTCGGGCAGCTGGGGTGCTTTAGATTCGTCCTCATCCTGTTCATCGCCTGTCTCCTCTTTGAGCTCCTTATTCAACCGTTCCGTCGACCAATCGTCATAACCTTCAGGTTTCTCAGGCATGACTGGATCGGCTGGTCGCTGTGGTATTTCTCCAAGTAAGGACTCGTCAAAGCTAACTCGCAACATCAGATACCGATTGCGAGCGCCTGCAGCGCGACCGTCGCCGGGTGATTGATCTGCGGTCGCATCGACCGCTGGTTCCGTGCTCTCGGATTGTGAGTCACTCGTTGCCACCTCATTCACAGACCCGTCGTTGGTTGCTTCCGTGTCGGCTTTAGGGGTGCCGATTTGAATTTCATTTTCGTCCCCGACAAACGCTTCGCCAAAATTGAGCGTGTAAACGACTCCGTTTTCGGTGCCCGCAATCAGTTCACCGCGTTTTGAAACCAGAATGAGTTCCTCGCTGCTGGGCGCTTGAGCAATCTCAAAACCCTTCTCCAGTAAGTCCGATTGCAAGGCACTAATAATTTGCTGGACACGTTGCGGATTGGACTCGATCAAATCGCGCGGCAGTTCCAATCGCAGATCGGCGGTTAAGATCGGTAGACCCTCATATTTGAATTTGGGCCGTACTCCATTGATCACCAAATCCGTAAAG
>JBGTDM010000337.1:0-6333 GCA_041748315.1 Pirellulaceae bacterium | reverse complement strand
CGATGGCTGATAGAATTCCAGGGACATCTGAACAAGTCCCCAAGAAATGGATTTGTTGAGAGATCCTTGAATTTCGAGCATCATCTTCCAGTTGTTGTCGGAGCGGACCATCGCCGACGATCACGTACTGTGCCTGCGGGATTCTGGCTGTCGTTTGCTCGGCAAGTTTGATAAACAGTTTGTGGTTTTTCTCAGGGCGCAATGCAGCCACGATTCCGACGACTGGATCCTGATCACCGATTCTCAATTTTTTACGCCACGCAGTTCGGGCGCGTTGGCGAAACTGGAAGCAATTTGTATCGATTCCATTGGGAATCATAAACACTTTATCGGACGGGAACCTCTCGCCTTCGATTAGATATTCTCGATGGTCATCAGCCACGGCAATGAATCCATCGGTGATTCGAGTCAACATGCGATTCAACCTCCCGACGCCATCGGGCCACCCCGTCGAATGCAGTGCGGCAAGCACGACTGGCACCTTGGCGTACCGAGCAGCCAATCGTCCCCAAAACATTTTATCCCCGGCGCCGACGGTGATCACACAGTCAATTTTATGCTCAACAAAGAGACGTCGCAGACGCTGAATGACTCCAATGTCATATCGGTGCCCAATCAGGTTGCAGAACATTGGAATTTCATCACGAAGGGTCTCCCCTAATTCATCCGGGTGTTTCAAGCAGCAGATAGATGGTGCGATGCGATTTCGGTCAAACGTGCGTACAAGATTCACCAATAGCGTTTCTGCACCGCCAACGGGCATGCTCGTGATGACAAACATGCAACGCAATGGACGAGACATCGGAGACATTCCTGGGAGGGCGTTCATCGTTATCAAGAGGGTTGAACCATCGGGACCAGCGAGCGGTTATGCATGTTTCTGGGATCAAATGTCAACCAGTTTTTCATCCGCGCGAGGCAAGGATCACCGTGAAACCGTGTCAAATGAAATGGGTCATCGCTAATCCTGTTCCACTCGTGAAGAGTCGAACAAACGCCAGCAAATCGATGCGCGTGGGTCAGTTCAAACGCACGTGGATTCAAATGTTCAGGCTTGCCAAACGGAAAGGCAAAATAGCGTATCGGCGCGTCGATTAACTCCTCCAAATCGTGACTTGCTGTAACGATTTCATCAAACAATGTTCCCTCGTCATGCACTGTTCCAAGATCGACGTGATTTCGGGTATGGGAACCGATTTCGACTCCAGCTCGAGCCAATGAGTATAACGACTCAATCGAATTCGGACGCAGGCTCCGACCATGCTCCAAATCATGGGGAAACGGCTTGCCAGTCATGACGTGTTCGACGGCAACAAAATAGGTGAAAGGAATGTTGCGCCGTAACAGCATCGGTAACGCCCAGTTACAGTTGTCGGCGTAACCATCGTCAAACGTAATACTTACCGCCGGACGGTCATTGTATCCGTCCTGGATTCGCCGTTGAGCTTCGGCCAGTGAGATCATGTCAAAGTTGGCTGACAACCAGTTGATTTGGCGCTCAAAGTCCCGTTCACGCATGGTCCATGGATTGACCCACTCATTGGAAATACGATGGTAAAAGAGGACCGCAATCGGTACCTGGTTTTGACTGGCTGCGCGACGCGCATACAGGGTTCGGACAGGCATCGTCGCCCAACGGTAGGCGTCAATGAAACAGGATTGATAGTCCAACATATTTATCTTCATCGACCAAATTCAAACGAAAGATTGACCGAGCGATCCGATGGAACGCACGGGCAGAATCTCTAACGAGACGAAACTCCTCGACTCAAAGCACATTTAATTGTGGGTTGCATTCATACAACGAACAGAATCACCTGTCGTTTTTGCCCCGATTGCTTGACCTTTATCGCTGACCATTCGACACAATCGTTACATTTAAATTCGATCAACGGTGCGACTTTCGCCGTGAAACAACAGCGGAAATGCCGGGGACGCTGTTTTGGCGTACGCTTGTAATAATTGCGTCGCTGAATCATGCCGTGACCGCAATCCAAAACACGGAAGTTCCCTCAACGAGTCTCAAATACACTTCTTGTTTGTTCAACGCCGAGTGCAAAGTTATGAATTCAACGACCATTTCACACACAGCTGACCCTTCGACGGTATCAATACACCACCGGCCGCAACCATCTCGAGACTTTCCAACCATACCCCTGTTCGGAATGCACATTCATCGAGTCGATATGGACGAAGCGATCGCTCAGATCAAAGCCTGGGTAGCTAGCCACGAGGAAACCGGTTCGCATCGTTGCCGATTTGTCGTCACGCCAAACGTCGATCACGCAGTGCTGCTTCAAGATCACGGTGGCCTGAAACGTGCTTACGAACGAGCAGATCTTGTGCTGGCAGATGGTCACCCAATTGTATGGGCCTCCCGATTCCTGGGACGCGGTCTGCCGGAACGAGTTCCCGGATCAGACTTAGTCCCGATGCTGTTTCAGTCAATGACCGACAAACCGTCGTTGAGAGTCTTTCTGTTGGGTGCGGCACCAGGTGTCGGATTGCGTGCCGCCGATAGAATTCACAGCCGTTATCCGAATGTGGAAGTTGTTGGAGTTTATAGCCCGCCAATTGGTTTTGAAAAAGATGCTCGTGAAAACGAAACAATCCTCCAGGAAATTGCAGCGGTGCAACCGGACGTTCTGGTGATTGGACTTGGTGCACCAAAACAGGAGTGCTGGATTGAACAACATTGCGATCGAATTCAGGCGAACGTTGCCTTATGCGTGGGGGCGACGATCGACTTTCTCGCCGGAGAGAAAAAACGTGCGCCCGTCTGGATGCAGCGATTTGGAATCGAATGGCTCCATCGCATGTTGAGCGAACCCAACCGAATGATCAAACGATACGCCAAAGATGCGTGGATCTTTCCGCAACTTGTGTTCCAACAATGGCGAAAGGATCACGCAAGATCGACATCCGCGGGTTAAACTTCCAGGAACAACCTTGCCGGCTCTTCAAGAACTTCTTTGATGGTCTTAAGGAATTGAACGGCTTCACGCCCATCTACAATCCGATGATCGTAGGTTAAAGCGACATACATCATCGGGCGGATGACCACTTGACCTGCGACAGCAATCGGCCGGTCCTGAATCGCGTGCAAACCCAGAATTCCACTTTGAGGTGGATTGACGATCGGTGTGGACAACAACGATCCATAAACCCCGCCGTTACTGATCGTAAAGGTGCCTCCAGCTAAATCCTGTGGATTGATCTTGTTTTCCATCGCCATTTTTCCATACAGGCCAATCTGCTTTTCAATTTCGGCAAAGCTCATCCGCTCGACACTGCGCAATACAGGTACGACCAAACCCTTGCCACCCCCGATTGCAACGCCGATATCGAAGTAATTGCGATAGATCACCTCATTGCCCCGAACTTCCGCATTAACGGCAGGAAATCGCTTCAATCCCTCCACCACCCCTTTGGCGAAGAACGACATGAACCCAAGTTTCACACCATGTTTTTCAGCGAAGGCATCTTTGTATTTTTTGCGGAGTTCCATCACCGGATGCATGTCAATTTCATTGAACGTCGTAAGCAACGCTGCCGTCTGCTGTGCCTCAACCAATCGAGCGGCAATCGTACGCCGAATCATGCTCATCGGTTGGACGGTCTCCGATCGATCTGATTCCTGAGAAACCGAAGGCGTTTCAACTGGCGAACCTTCCTCTTCTTTCTTACTGGCAGTCGCTGCTTTCGCGTCAGTGGGTACCGTCTCGTTTTCACGCCCATTCGTTTCGCCAGCCAAATGGGCCAGAACATCTTCCTTCAATAAGCGTCCTCCCGGCCCTGACGCACGGACTTGACCTGCCTCCAAATTGTTCTCGGCGAGCAGACGGGATGCAGCTGGCATCACCGGCGTCCCGGAACTAGACCGCGCCGTCGAATCCTTTTCCGGTTTCGACTCACCCACCTCCGAATCCGATGAAGCGGCAACCGTTTCGTCGTCCGGGCGCTTTGCGTCGGGATCGACAATCGCAATGACATCGCCAACGTTGGCAAATTCGCCATTCTGATGCAAAATTTTCTCGATCAAGCCTGCCTCGGGCGAGGGGAGGGCCTGCGATGCCTTTTCCGATTCCAACTCGACTAAATCCTCATCTTTATCAATCCACTCTCCAACCTGCTTGTACCAGGAACTGATTTGGACCTCTTGTATGGATTCCCCAAATTCCGGAATTTTTATTTCAATCATGGAGTCATGCCCTGACAATGAGTCGATTGTATTCAAGAGATAGATATAGAGCGGGGTTTCCGTTAATGGGTCGCCACCAAACAGCACGACCGCTGGTCATCAGGCACAATCGTATCGAAATAGCCGTTGCCGCCAAGAGCAGCTGTCGATTTCACAAGCTACGATTTGACCGGTCTTTTCGAATGATGACGCCGAGCCTTCCGGTTACCCCGACTATCGGTTTATTGATTATTGTAGCGAAAATGTGCTAAAGCAAATGGGTCGGATGAAGATTAATAATAGATATCGGATTTTTTTGCGTCGATCTGAATGACGCGACTGGTTGGCACCGCAATCACTCTTTTCGGTGAAGTCAACTCAAGCAAAGGATCGCTTTCAAACCTCGGTTTTATTACTCGATGATGAAATGTAGGAAACGGAATCGGTTAAGCTTCAAAAACGGGAATTTGCCAGATTGGAAAATCATCGACCCGCGGATGTTCAAAACCCAGCGTTTTTGTTGGCTGGAGCGAAGATCAACAAACGGCGCCACCACATGCCAAAATCAATCGGTGCGCCGATCCAAAAAGGGAGAATGCTATCCAGTCCTGATGCCGTCGATTTACGTTTTGGGGCGTTTCCCAAGTTTGATTTCGATTTCGACTTCGATCCAGTCATCCAGGGAGTCCGGATCGGTTAATTCGGTTTCCGCTTGTTCCGCATTGGGTTTGTCCTCCGACTTCTGCGTAGCATCGGAATTTCCAGTATCTTTTGAGTTTTCGGAACCATCGGCTTCGGAATCCTTGGGTTCGATCGCGTGAGGATTGCGTAGCACCGTCAGTTTAATAAGATCGCCAGCTGCATATCGGTTTACAATTTGTTGCATCGAAACTTGGTCGACGACTTGATGTTCATCGATCCGAATAACGATATCATTGACGCGTACATCGGCTTGCTCAGCCGGGCTGTCCGGCGTCACTTCACTGACTTTTGCTCCATTTGTTTGCGCTGTGAAAACGGGACGAATTCCGATAAATCCAGGTTCAATCGACTCGCCACGTTTCAGTCTCTCAATCAACGATTGGTTGTCAACAATCGAGATGGCGAAACCGATACCGGAATCGTACCATTCAACGCCAGCACCCGCCGACGTACCACCCGGAACGAGTGGAACACAAATGCCAATAACTCGGCCCTCGATATCCAGCAAAGGTCCGCCGTAATTGGCGGGGCTGATGTTGGCATCGGTTTGAATCGCGCGGCCACCAATTCGATTCTTGGCGCTGACGATCCCAGTCGAAATGGCTGTATTGGCATCGCCAAACCCGACGCCAACCGAGATTGCAAATTGGCCAACTTGAATCTTCGATTCCGGAACAAATTCCGGCACGGGCAAATTAAGGACCCCTTCGATTTTTAGCAAACACAGGTTTCGAGTTTCGTCTCGGCCGACCAGTTCTGCGACGCGCCGTACACCGTCGCTGGTCTTCACGGTGATTCGCTGAGGCTGCTGAATAAAATTAAATAAACTGGTCATGACGTAACCATCGGCCGAGATAACGAGTCCAGTGGTGTTCCCTTCACCTTGTCGACGGATTCCGCCTATTTGGCCGGATCGCGTGCTGACACCACCAAACGATTCAATCGTGACCAATGAAGGTTCAATTCGCTCGACCGCGCGGCGCACGACCTTGGGAGTTGCCACCAAACCCTCAAGCAATTCATTCGGATCAGATTCTTGCATTTCCACCTCAGAATCGGCCTGAGCTACTGAAGACTGCTGGCCCAAATTCAGCTGAGCGACCTGCTGAGTCGGTGGAACTTCTGGTCGAGCCCCGCAAGTTAATTGCAACGTCACTTTGAGCGGACATTCATCGGAATTGACGTCACCGCTGGAGATGTTGTGCACCAGTAGCAACAGCAACGCAAGCACTATTGTTGGTATTTTATGTTCGATCATGGAGACATTATTTCTCAACTGCGGTCATGGGAATTCGAATGACACTAGTCCCTCGTGTGACGAGAATGATAACTTCATCACCGACGTTGATCTCGGAAATCAATCTGTCGTAATCGTTGACGGTCGAGACTTGATCCCCGTTCAGTCGAATTACCAAATCATCGGGGAGCAAGCCCGCTTCACTGGCCGGGCT
>JBGTDM010000336.1:0-11990 GCA_041748315.1 Pirellulaceae bacterium | reverse complement strand
GCTTGCAATGGATCAACGTGGGCGACGGTTTCCATTTGGTGTTCGAGGGGATGCGAGGTGACGAAAAGAACGCAGTCGTACAGGCTTGGATGCTCAACATCCAAACCTTGCAACTGACGCAGATGACTTCCTACCCTGATGGGATCTCGAATCTAAAGGTTTCGCCGAAGTCTACGCATATCGCCTTTACTCGCGATATCAAACTGGATTCAACGGTTACCGAACTCTATGAGGACTTGCCACATGCCGACGCGCGAATCATCGATAGCCTGATGTATCGGCACTGGAACCAATGGCATGACTACAAATATTCGCATTTGCATGTTGCCGAGGTAGGTTCCGATGGCCGAGCGGGCGATGCCAAGGACTTGATGCCGGAGATCAAGGCGGATTTTCCGGTCCCACCGTTTGGTGGCAGTGAACAATTGGACTGGTCTCCCAATGGTGAATGGATCGCCTTCACAATGAAGGTTGACCCGAAGTGGGCCGAATCAACGAATAGCGACGTTTACCTGGTCAATATTGATAGTGGCGAGATGTCGAATATCACCGAGGGTCGACCTGGCTACGATAACGACCCCGTCTTTTCTCGAGATGGTTCTCAGATTGCGTTTCATTCCATGGAGAGAGCAAGTTTCGAGTCGGATCGCAACCGCATCATGGTGTTCGACATTGCAACTCGAAGCATTTCAGACGCGACCCCGACGCTGGACCAAACTGTTCATGGCGCGCATTGGTTGCCCGATGGAGGGTTCGTCTATTCGAGCGAACATCGTGGCACCAATCAGATTTTCGCAATTGGCTCCAGTGCTTTTCCGGTTGAAGACAATTCGGATACCGGTAAACAACTTTCGCAAGGTCGGTATAATTTCAGTTTGATCCACACTTTCGCGAATGGTAAGTTCGGCTTGGTTTCGTACATGGATATGATAAAGCCGAGCGAGCTGGCATTGCTGAATTTTGAAACCGGTGAAATTGAACAACTATCCAACATCAATGACGATGCCATCGATGCTTTGGAGCTTCCGACCGTCCAAGAGCGCTGGGTCGATGCGACCGATGGCAAAAAGATTCACTGTTGGGTCATCTACCCACCAAATTTCGATGAGAGCCGTCAATATCCTTTGCTGACCTATTGCCAAGGCGGGCCTCAAGGACAAATCGGTCAGTGGTTCTCATTTCGTTGGAACTTTCATTTGATGGCTGCTCAGGACTACGTCATCGTGGCCCCGAATCGTCGAGGATTACCAGGATTTGGCCAGGAATGGAATGACCAGATCAGTGGCGACTGGGGTGGTCAGGCGATGCAGGACTTGCTTTCCGCAACCGAGGCAATGATCGCCGAGCCCTACATTGATGAAAAGAAAGTTGCTGCGATCGGAGCGAGTTTTGGAGGTTATACCGTCTATTGGATGATGGGGAATGCTGCAGACCGGTTTGCTTGCATGATCGCTCATTGTGGAGTATTCAATTTGGAATCGATGTATGGTTCAACTGAAGAGCTATTCTTCGTCAACTGGGATTTAGGTGGGCCTTTCTGGAAAAGTCCTGAAATCCAGAGTGACTATAACCGTTTCTCACCTCATCGATTTGTCAGCGAATGGAAGACTCCTTTGTTGGTGATTCATGGTGAAAAGGATTTTCGCGTTCCAGTGACACAGGGAATGGAGGCATTCACTGCCGCACAGGTGCAAGGTGTACCCTCCCGTTTCCTGTATTTCCCGGAAGAGGGACATTGGGTTATGGGTCCACAGAATGGCGTGCTATGGCATCGATTGTTTTTTGATTGGCTGGACCGATATTGTAAATAGCGATCCGTTGTTGATTGGCCGCGTATCTCTCAAAATCGCATCGGATGATCTTTCGCAGGTCGGCCGTTCGATTGAGAGTCTCCTGCAAACCGAATACATGTTGCTGAACCCAATGAGTCGCGATTAAGGCTTGCGAAATTGGGTGGTATGTTGCCATCCTAATAGCCATACTAGCGCTATAAGCGTACAAATGTTTGTACCGGCTTCGACATTTATTTTATCAGGATTTCATGCCCAAGGACTTTCTCAAACAACTTGGCAGTCATTACGATGTGGTCGTCATCGGGAGTGGCTTGGGTGGCATGACTGCGGCGAATATCCTTGCCCGGGAGGGACGTAGCGTCCTACTTCTGGAGCAACACTATAAGCTCGGCGGCTTGGCAACTTGGTTTAAACGCCCGCGCGGCAGTATTTTCGATGTTTCGTTACACGGCTTTCCCCATGGAATGGTTAAAAGCTGCCGTCGCTATTGGACAAATCAAATTGCCGATTCAATTGTTCCTCTCGAAGGAATCCGCTTTGACAACCCCATGTTTTCGCTCACGACGTCCTATAGTCGTCAGGATTTTACGGCGTTGTTGATTAAGAGATTCGGCATCGAAGCGTCGACCGTGACGAATTTTTTCGATACGGCGCGCGGGATGAATTTCTACGATGACCAGGAGAGGACTACAAGAGAGTTGTTCGATGAGTTTTTTCCGGGACGAGAAGATGTGATTCGCCTGCTCATGGAGCCAATCACCTACGCCAATGGCTCGACTCTGGAGGATCCCGCGATTACTTATGGAATTGTATTTTCCAATTTCATGTCCAAGGGGGTCTATACCTTCAAAGGCGGCACCGACCAACTCGTAAAGTGGATGCATGAAGAAATGCTGCGCAATGGCGTTGACATTCGCATCCGTTGCGATGTGCAATCGATCAACTTGCAAAATGGCAAGGTTGGTTCGGTCACCGTGCAGGACCGTGAAATCTCGACAGATGCAGTCGTTTCTAATGCCAACCTTCGAGCAACGATTTTTAATCTGATCGGCGAAGATAAATTTGACAAACGATTTGTTGAAGAAGCGAAACAGGTTCGCTTGAACAACTCGAGCACGCAAGTCTATATGTCCCTCCAACCAGGCGATGAAATCGATCGGTCGACAGGTGATCTGTTGTTTAGTTCGACGGCAGAACGGTTTCAAACAGATTTACTGCTTAGCAAGGAGATTACCAGCCGCACATTCTCGTTCTATTATCCGGATATGCGACCGAGTCGCGACAGTCGCCACTTTATTGTGTCGAGCACCAATGCAAATTATGCGGATTGGAATGATCTGTCGCGGGAGGACTACGATGCCGCAAAGCAGGACTTGTTGGAAACGACGCTTAATGCTTTGGAAAAGTATGTTCCCAATATTCACCAGCGAGTTGATCATGTGGAGGCGGCAACGCCTCGGACGTTTGAACACTATACAAAACACGTCGATGGCGCGAGTTTCGGTACGAAATTCGAAGGGCTGGCTGTGAGTCGTGCCTTACCGGAACAGGTTCCAGGGCTCTATCATGCGGGGAGTTGTGGAATCATTATGTCGGGATGGCTGGGAACGATCAATTATGGCGTGATCGTCGCGAACGATGTTGATAATTGGTTGATGAGTCAATCAAAACGTACGACGTCGACCATTGCATAGTATCTTGCCACTGTAAAGATTTGCGTTCGTAGGGAGTTACTAATGCAGAAAAGATCAGCCGATGATTAAAACCGATCCAGAGATCCTCGAGGCGATTCCACATCGCCATCCGATGCTATTGATTGACTCAATCAAGGAGATTGCGAACGAATCGATTACCTGTATGAAGACCTTTCATGCCGACGAGTATTTTTTTCAAGGTCACTTTCCGGAACATCCCATTGTTCCCGGTGTGATCCTTTGCGAGTGCGCCGCACAAGCTGGCGCAGTGCTTTTATTTCGTTCGCCTTCTTTGAGCGCTGTCACAGGAACACCGTTGCTCACGCGGATGAATGATGTGAGATTCAAACAGATGGTCGGACCGAGCGAAACGATCGCAATTCACGTTAAATTGGAGGAGACCATCGGTACCGCATACCTGATGTCGGCCCATATTCGCCGAGAAGGGAAACGGGTGGCCGACTTGCAGTTTACCTGTACGATTCAACAGAGTTCATCGGAATAAGTATGTCGGACACATTTTTGAAACTTCACGGCAAAACCATCGTGATTTTTGGCGTCGCCAACAAAAAGAGCGTTGCATACCATATCGGCAAAACATTGTTGGAATGCGGTTGCCGTGTGCATTTTGTGGTTCGTTCAACGGAACGCGAAGCACAAGTGAAAAAATTATTTCCCGAAAGCCCCATCTACGTTTGCGATGTAGAACATCAACAGGAAATCGATGCGGTCGCTACGAACATCGGCGGCCAAGGCAAAATCGATGGACTGGTTCACTCGATTGCTTTTGCCGATTACGAAGGAGGAATGAAGCCGTTCCACGAAACCGGGCGACGACAATTCCTGCGTACAATCGACATTTCATGTTACTCCCTGGTAGCGATCTCGAACGCGTTTGCGAACTATTTTGATCCGGATGGCTCGGTCGTGACCATTTCGATATCGACAACCCGCATGGCGAGCGAGAACTACGGCTTTATGGCTCCTGTCAAAGCGGCCCTTGACTCGTCTGTTGCCTTTTTGGCGAAGAGTTTTTCCAACTTTTCGCAAGTCCGATTTAACGCAGTTTCGCCCGGCCTGCTTAAAACCTCCTCATCGGCCGGAATTCCCGGATATATCGATGCCTATCTGTTCGCCGAACAAGTGATACCTCGAGGATTCGCGGTGCAAACCCAGGAAGCAGCCGACGTCGCCTGTTTTTTGCTCAGCCCGCGATCGAGCGGTATCAATGCCCAGTCGTTGGTGGTCGATGCTGGCATGTCCATTAACTACTTCGATCAAAACATTGTCGACAAAGTCATGAATTCAACGAATCCTTAGGGACCGGTCAGGGGTATGCTGAAACGAATGCAACCCACAAAACAGTCGAGGAATAAATAATGTCACAGTCGAATCAATCGGACCTGTTACTGGTATTTATTGCCGCCGCTATCGCAATTTGCGGATGCGATCAAAGTACCTCAAAAGGCGTTCCTCGCACTGGAATTGCGTCCGTGATGACTGCAAGTGATTTAAAACTTGACGAAACAAAAGTCGAAAACGCTCCCCGCTATATCCACGCTGACCACTTTGCGATCATTCGAGTCGACGTGAATCGTATTTTGAAACAAGCGTCTTTACAGGAGCTGGATTGGGAACAACTATTCCAACCTCTTATCCAACCGTTGGGCGGGCTGTTCGGCTCCGTGTCTGAAATTAAAGAATTGACATTGCTATTGGATCAGGAGTTTTTTTCATTGGTGCCAAATGGATTCAACGAGGAAGACAAACGAACTCAACCCTGGGTTCTTGTATTAACGGGGCACCAACCGCTTTCACGATCGCGTTTGCCGGATCGATTCGCTGAAATCGAAAACACCGACAAGAGCGTTTACTTGGACGATGAACAGCATCAGCAGCTTTGGTATATCGACACACTTAGTATTGCCCTGGGGTCGCCTGAGGCAATTTCAAAGATCATTAACAATAATCCCGGGAATAGCTCATTGATTAACTCGGTGGGAATGCAATCCAATGCCGCGATTGTCGGCAATGCCAGGATCTCTCCAATTCGTTCCACGATCAAGTCAGTTCTTACACCAATGCAAGGGATGTCGCCAGAAATCGGAACCTTGGTACGGGTCGTTGACTCCCTGAATCGATTCGACTTTGCGATGGATTTGGCAGCCAATCAGCTTGGACAGGCCACCTTTGAGTTCTCGGATTCGTCGATGGCGGTGATCTTCAGGGACCAAATGAGCGACAGTATTAAGATGATGTCTAGTACGGTCGGACAATTGTCTCAAATCGATTCTCGGTTTGATGAAATCACTTTGGCAACACCGACTCAGACCAGGCTTTGGCCGATCGTCATCAACGAAATCACGGAGAATGGATTGACAATTACGCTTGACGGCAATCGTGTTTCTTTGAGCATCAATCGACCGCCAAGTTTTGACAACCTTTTGGCCGCATTGGTTGACGATGCGAACGCGCAAACACGAATCGAGGAACGCAGGAAACGCATCAAGAGCGTCGCAGATGCGTTGTTGGCCTACCACGATAGCTATGGTTATTTCCCTTCAGCGTCATGGAAAGGCGAAGAACAAAATCAAAGCTTTAGCTGGCGCGTCGCCGTATTGCCCTTACTGGGTCATCACGATTTGTACGATCAATTCAACTTCCAGGAGCCATGGGATAGCGAACACAATCTGGAGGTGGCTATGTCGATTCCTGATGAGTTTGCTTGGCCCATTGAGGTCATTGGAGGTCCCGACGGTCCATTTGACAACGATCGATCCATTACACTTTCGGACATCACCGACGAACACGATTCGACGGTGATGGTGGTTGACATGGCCCATGGTGAAAGCGAACTTTGGCACAAGCCAAGTTTGATATCATTTTCCAAGCAGGGTGAGTTGCCCCGATTGGGGAGTCCGCATGAGAATGGCGTTCTTGTCGCCACGTTTGACGGAGCTGTCCGCGTCCTATCTCGAAAATCCGAAACCAGTTTTCGTGCCGCTTTGACTCATCAAGCCAGAGATCGTGTCGGACGTCAAGGATTTCAGCAATAGATATTTTCCTGATTAGCCGCTACAAACAGGCTCCCAGCAGTGATCCCCCCGCGTGCACATCTGCGGACAACGCTGTCCAGTCGTTTTGTATCCCGCTTTGCCAAAGCGTTCTTGGCCGCTTTTCCAATTTCGTACAACTCTTCGGCAGTCTCGTGGACAAACTCCAGGCGGATATTTTCGATCTTAACGTTCAGCCATCGCTGCAAATACTCGGCGGAAAATTGTGCTTCGGCCCCGAAGATGGTGTTTCGACAGCCAACGTCGGCCAGCACTGGATGCTCTCGACCTGTCCGATCCCGCACAGCAACTTGCTGCTTTTCACAGGGATGTCCACAGTTCGAACTGTCGGTGCCATCGGACAGAAATCTGCAAAACACACAATGTTCAGTGTGAAATACCGGAAGATGACTATAAGCAATCACCTCCAACCGGCGCGGATCCAACTTGGTGGCCAACCGACTGACTTGTTGACCGTTTAAGTCATAGGTTGGAGTAATAAAGTCCAATCCCATATCCAGCAGCAGTTGAGCAGCGACGACATTGGCGACGTTCAAACTGAAATCTCCGATCAGGATCGGTCGTGAATGCTTTTCCAACTTCAACAGGTCGAGCAGCAAACCACCGGATCGAACAACGAGCGAACAGCCAAGCGAGTGCAAAAAACGGATGACGTTCTGTTCGCTGGGCTTAAGAATTCTGGGGCTGGCAACTCGCGCTTCGATGCCAGCTTCGATCACCCTTTCCACTGAGGTACGAAGTCCGTAGAGTTCCAGGTAGTCGAGCGTTATCGAATCCGGGGCAACCTCGATTGCTGCCGACAATTGACGGCCGTCACGCACGAGTAAATGAAGTCTCGCCTTGTCCGACCCGGTTTTCGACACTTCCGGAAATCGGGCCACTCGCAAGGCTTGATCGCGCAACCAATTTTCGACGACACGCGGCCTGGTGAATATCGGCGCTCGCCTTCGTTGCTTGATCAGTTGAGCCACTAAGTCGCGGCGTAGCTCATTGATCTGACTCACGGGAAAAAACGCTGGAGACTCGGCCGTGTAATTGAGCGTTTTCAATTGCAATGGGGTTCCGCCGAGTCGCCCAAATTGTTCTGAAAGCGATTGATGTGACAGCGATTGCTGCGACGAAGGCTGCACCATCAACTTGGATCGCTTTGTCACCTCAATGGTTTTACCAAGGACCTGAGAATAGACTTTTGCCGTTACGACAAGCGGGCTCCCAACGATTGCAATCACGTTGAAATCGACCTGACTTTTACGTGATACTCGGGTCGGCTTCGCCACGGGTTTAAGCAATTGCACCAATTTAGGGGCCGATGTCCGCCAAACCAAGTCTCCCGCTCGAATTCGGTGATAGTCGATTTGATGATTCGCAAAATAAAGTTTCACGATCGTTGGCTGAAGTTTCTCCACGCGATACACGTTCCCCCCTTCTTCGGGCAGATCCAAAGAACGCCAATCCGCGGCATCGAATACTAAGCCATCGCCAGGATAGACGTCGTGGCGCAAATCGACAATCACGGCATCGCCCGCAATGGCGGTCACCTTACCAATCTGGATTCCACGATGACGAGGCGCGCGCCCCTCAACGACTTGCTGATGGTTAGTACCGTTTACGAAGTGAGCACCCAGCCCACGCGAGTAGACTTGTTCGAGTTCGAACTTTGTTTGTTCAAGGTTGGTTTGGCTTATTTGTTCCCAAGCCGAGTCAATCGCTCGGCGATATGCTCGAGTCGTCGCAGCGACGTAATATTCATCCTTGTACCGCCCCTCGATCTTGAAACAGGAAACTCCCAAGGCCATGAGTTGTGGAATGTGTTCGAGCGCGTACAAATCGCCGGGACTGAGCAAATAGCGATTCGACCCAGTCTCGTGAGGGGATCCAGCAACGATCAATTCATAGGATAGACGGCAGGCTTGTGCACATTGACCACGGTTGGCACTGCGCCCTCCCCAGGCCTCGCTACTAAAGCACTGACCGGAATACGAAACACATAGTGCTCCATGCACAAAGACTTCGGTAGCAACCGACGCGACCTCCGTGATTTTACGAATGTCATCGAGACTGAGCTCTCGCCCCAACACGACTCGCTTACAACCCAGCAGACTGGCGAAGTCAACGCCTTCAGCACTGGTGACCGACATTTGAGTGCTTCCATGAATTTCTAATTCAGGAGCGATGTCCGAGACGAGTTTGGCGATACCGATATCCTGTACGATTACCGCATCAGCACCGGCCGAGGCTATCGCGCCTATCGACTGCTCGGCATGCTCCAATTCGTCGTCAAATATCAGAGTATTCAGGGTCACGAATCCTTTGACATCGTAGAGATGCAGGAAATCGAAAATCTCGTTTAGTTCGGAAACCTGGAAGCCGACTTTGGCTCGTGCCGAAAAATGATCGAGCCCAAAATAGACGGCGTCGGCCCCCGCCTCAACGGCCGCGCGCAGTTGCGGCCATCCTCCAGCGGGGCTCATCAATTCCGGTTTGGACTTTATGTCACGTGGCGACGTTGGCTCGCTACCCGCTATCGTCATCTAAAACTCATCAAGTTGAAAAGAGGTGCATTCAGCCCATCTTGATTTCAGAAGTTGTAGTTCAAGCATTTGCGAGACCAACAACGCAGGGCAAACTCACCGGCCGAACAAGGGGACCCGGTAAATCACGAATGATATCGTAGCCGATCGCAACCTCTCACGATATCCCTCGACTGTGATTCCAAGTCATCATTCGTTGACACTCAACCTCTATTGAATGCCAACCAGCTTTTCACAGCGAGTCATGCAATCAAAGAACTCATCAAAATGATCGTTACCAAATTCGAACTCCAGGACATCTGCAGCCGATGTCAAGGTCATTGAACTCAGTCCATTCTGATAGATCCATGTCAGCTCATCAAATGACTTCGTTTCGCCCAATTGAGTCGCCCGCTCTTCGCGAGTCATGACATGAATCATGCCCGGATCGACTTCAAGCTCCATGCCGTTCCATAGAACAACCGACAGTTTTCCGTTACTCAATAACTCGACGGGTACGCACATGGCCAGCATTGATTCGATTTTGATAAACGGCGCAATGAGAAACCGACAGTCTCTTGACATCCGATCGTGGACGACGATTGGACTGTTACGATTGAACAAACGTTCGACACCAATCCGCAGGCCAAATTCCATTCGAGATATGTGTTTGCAAACACAGTTGATTTCATTTTCTCGAAAACGGATGATGAGGGGGGTATCTTTGGCCAACAACAGCACATTAAGACCCGTGATGCCGAACCCACTGATTGACTCATCGATAATAAACCCATCGTACGAGTTCCCGTTGATAATGATTTGGGAAGTCTCGTTTGCCGTTGGAATTCGAGTGAACTTTCGTCGTTCAGTCTCAAAAGGAGGGGTTTGCATCGTGATAAAAGGTCAATGGAATGTGGATAATTCGGTTGATAACAGTAACGTTAACGCATTGATGGGTGATGTGTTTTATTCTGCGGCGTACACGATTCTGCGTGTCTCTGCTATCCGTTTTCGATTCAGCCATTAATCCATAACTGCCACCATTCCAAAATAGCCAACCGGGAAGGCTGAGGTTACCAGTCGGAGAGTTAACCGACGGTTGATTGGCGCTGTTGCAAGATTACTTTATGGAACCCATAGGTTCCGAAACAAAATCAATTTCTTCGCCCGTTTTTCAGGCGAATCCGATCGCAACGGTGGTAACGGCGCGAAATGCCGATGATCGCGGACGTGCAACCTTGATGGGTTTTACCGTTGAAAAGACCGTTTGACGATCCGATTGACGATCCGAGGATTGCCTTTCCAGCGGCAAATGTTAGCCAGCAGAAATAGAGAGTGCCACCCGGGCCAGGGGCCTGGTTGGTTTCAGTAACGGTCCCGGACATGAATTTGTCGCAAGTTGACGGCTGGCCAACGTCGAGCATTTGCTCGGTGTCGGTCTTGGTAATTCAGCAATGAACTGCCGTCGTTAAAGTTGCGAAAAGAAGTATGTTGGATAGGGCCTGTTGTCGAATCGATCGAATCGGTTTAAATTTGAATCAACTCAATGTTCTGTTATCGACATCGGGTTTGGGCTGCGGCTGGGATTCGAATCCTGTCCAGCCATCTTGTTCCGGGCTGATTGACCGATAGGAATAGTGACCCGGTATAACCCAACAGTTTAGTCGGTTTCCTGGTAGTTTCATCAGCTTATTATTTAGTGCCTAAAAATCTTTCAGATCGATTTGAATCGCTGGTAACTTCGGCATCGTTGGTTGCTACCGCAACTGATGCCGATGGTATATTGTTTTTGCTGGATTTCGACACCGATTGGGAATTCTTAAAAAAGCAGTGTGACAAGACACGTTTGATTATCGCCAGTCACTCGAAAGATATCGTTGAGAATGCGGCCGCTCATGAAATTGCGACAATCCATTTCGAGATTCATGAAACATCGATCCATGATCGATTGACACAATCGATTCTGGATTCAATTGCAAGTGAGTATGTAATGCCTGGATCGTCGGTCGTTGCCGTTTACAGCAATTTTGACATCGACGATCCAGATACCGTCAGTGTCATCAAGCTGAATGAACGCCTGGGACGGCTGACGGCACGCGATTTGCAACGATTGGAGACGAATGTTCCATTGGAAACCCTTAAATGCGTCGTGGACCTGGCTGTACAAATCGGCCGCGAGGGGCGCGAAGGCAAGACCGTGGGGACCATGTTTGTGGTAGGCGACCATCGCAGAGTATTGGAACAAAGCCGTCCTGCCGGTTTTGATTTTGTAAGAGGTTACACGCGGAAAGAACGCAATATCATGGATGCGCGAGTCCGAGAGGGACTGAAAGAGATTGCGCAAATGGATGGTGCTTTCGTTGTGGCTGCAGATGGCACGATCGAGTCATCTTGCCGAATCATCGACACGAATCCCGTCGATATCACGATGACAACTGGATTGGGAACACGGCACTATTCTGGAGCCGCAATCAGCAAGAACACCAAGGCGGTGGCAGTTGTCGTCAGCCAGTCCAACGGGACAGTTCGAATTTTTCAAGGGGGCGAAGTCGTATTACGTATCGAGCCACTACGCCGAGCCCTGAAATGGAAAGAGGGAGGGCAGCCACAAAATCCAATCGCCGAAGTCGAACCCGATCGTGGGATGTCCGAACGCTAGTCCAGGGTTGACCTTTCCAGTCGCCTAAAACCACTTAATGCGGAAATAGGAACTTAACGTTCCCCGCGTTCGGCAAGCATGTTGCGGTGGATCAACGGCTTTGTACGTCCGAAACACGTGATCCCACCAATCGACCAGGATTCCAAAATTGTGATGCCACATCTTGCCATTATGGTGCAAGTAGTGAACGGGGCGCCGCATCCAAAAACAGAGTTCAGGACGCTCGTGTTGAATCTGGTGTGCATAGGCAGCGAGTGCTG
>JBGTDM010000335.1:0-6327 GCA_041748315.1 Pirellulaceae bacterium | reverse complement strand
AATGCATCGCACGTCGGGGACCCGCGGGCGCCCGCTGATTGTGCTCGATACCGAAGAGGATTGGCAATGGTGGATGACGTCCTGGCAATACGTGCTTGATTCCGCCGATTTTTCGGTTCGTGATCGAGCGGTGATGGCATTTTCCTTTGGTCCGTTTGTGGGATTCTGGAGTGCATTCGACGCGGTCCATTTCCGCAATGCAATGGTGGCCCCGGCCGGAGGAATGAATACGTTGGCACGCTTGGAGTTGATCCGTACGCTGGAAGCAACCGTTGTGTTTTGCACTCCCAGCTATGCAATGCACATGGCGGAGGTCGCTGCGGAAAACCAGATTTTGGTGGCCTCCTTTGCCGTGCGGGCCATGATCGTGGCGGGCGAGCCTGGCGGAAACATTCCGGCTGTGCGAGACAAAATCGAATCCGCTTGGTCAACTCGCGTCGTCGATCATGCTGGTGCCAGCGAGGTTGGACCCTGGGGTTTCGCGGACGAGCGCCGCTTGGGACTTTACATCAACGAGGAGGATTTTATCGCCGAATTCCTCTCGGTTGAAACTGGACAAGCGGCCCAAGCTGGAGAGCTTGCCGAGTTGGTTCTGACCACGCTAGGCCGAGCGGGTAGTCCCGTGATCCGTTATCGAACCGGTGATTTGGTTAAACCGAAATGGGACCATGCGGGGGCCAGCAATTTTGTTCTGTTGGAGGGGGGCGTTCTGGGTCGCGTCGACGATATGATGGTTGTTCGTGGCGTCAACATCTATCCATCATCCATTGAACAAATCTTGCACGGCTTCCCAGAGGTCATTGAGTATCGCATGACGGTTTCCCGATCGAAGGCGATGGACCAGTTAAAAATCGAAATCGAAGATCGCCTGGGGCGACCGGACCGAGTCGCAAAGGAATTGCATTTGCGCTTGGGGCTTCGCGTCGAAGTCAGTTGTGTGCCACTCGGCTCGCTACCACGATTCGAACTTAAGGGGAATAGATTCATTGATCAACGAGGAGTCAAATCAGATGGACAATAGATTTTCTGTCGAGGAATTGCGGTCGAAATTTCCAGCTTTGAAAAAACGAGTTGAGGGTCGCCCGGTTATTTACTTCGACGGCCCCGCTGGGACGCAAGTCCCGCAAGTTGTCGTCGATGCGATCGCCGACAGCTTGTTCAACAAAAATGCCAATAAAGGAGGGGTGTTTCATACGAGCATCGAAAGCGATGCCGGTCTGAGACACGCAACTCAAGCAGTAGCAGACTTTGTCGGATCAGATAATCCTGCTGAAGTCGTCTTCGGCCAAAATATGACATCGTTGACTTATCAGCTCTCCCGCTCGCTTGCTCGAACGTGGAATCCGGGTGATGAAATTGTGTTGACTCGATTGGATCATGACGCGAATATCACGCCATGGCAACAAGCCGCTGAAGAAGTCGGAGCCATTGTCCGCTTTGTTCCTTTTACAACAGACGACTTTACATTGGACATGGAGGCGATGGACTCCCTGATTAATGAGCGAACTCGGCTGGTGGCCGTCGGCGGTGCGTCAAACGCGACCGGAGGAATTAATCCAGTGCAACGAATCGCTGCGATGGCGAAACAGGTTGGGGCACTGACGTTTGTGGATGCCGTTCATTTTGGCCCTCACGATCTGATCGATGTGCAAGCATGGGGCTGTGATTTTCTCTCCTGCTCGGCGTATAAATTTTTCGGACCCCATTTGGGAATCCTCTGGGGCAAACAGGAACTGCTCGAATCGTTACCTGCGTATCAGGTTCGCCCCGCTTCGCAGACCAGCCCGGGTCGCTGGATGACTGGAACACAGAGTCATGAGTCGATTATGGGCACCATGGCGTGTATCGACTATCTGGCGGAAATTGGAGCGAAGTCGCAACCCCAATCCGACTCGCGTCGTAAACAAATTCGCGCTTCATTTTCGGCGATTCGGGAATACGAAACAGGATTGTCACAGAGATTGCTTGAAGGGCTGCGATCAATCGAAGGCGTTCGAGTCTATGGAATTACGGATGCTGACCGGTTGCTCGAGCGCGTTGCCACCTTTTCATTCACTCATGATCGGGTACCTACTCGCGACATCGCCCGCGAGTTAGCCGATGTACATATCCAGGTTTGGAACGGTAACTATTACGCACTGCAATTTACCGAAACACTCGGGCTAGAGCCTGCGGGGATGGTGAGGATCGGATTGGTTCACTACAACACGGCTGAAGAAGTCGATCAGCTCCTCAACCGACTCTCGGAAATCGTAAATCGCGCAACCGTCACGGTGTAGGACAATCAATTTCCCTCCCATCGTTTAAATCCATCTGACCTTAGAAAATACCCAGTGAATCCAATTCCGGTCGAACTTATCCGAGACGCCAATCAATTACAGATTAAGTGGAATGATGCGCACGTGCAAACATTCTCGGTCAAGACGTTGCGTGACGCCTGCCCCTGCGCTCGGTGCATGGAGACGAAATCGAAAACGAATGTGGACACGGAATCGGATACGAAAGCGGCTCAACCCAATTTGTTACGAGTACTTTCGGTCGCTGAAACACAACCGCTGCGCATTATTGCAATGAAACCAGTTGGGAACTACGCCTATCACGTCGAATTCAGCGATGGTCACAACACGGGTATCTACACTTTCGGACTATTGCGGGATTTGGGTGAGACTTAAATTAGATTGTCGAACTCCGCGATGCCTACCTGTGTACCTGTACATTCAGGTTTGGATTTGCTTTGATGTAAGAGGTCATCGATTGGTGGAGGCTATTCCCCATGGACATTGGAAGACACCACAGTTCTCATGGGGCTTCGCACTGACGGCATTGTGGCTCCCTTGGTTATCGATGGTGCAGTCAATGGGGACATGTTTCGAGCTTGGGTCGAGCAACATTTATGCGCCAAGCTTCGGGCGAAAGATATCGTCGTCATGGACAACCTGTCCGCTCACAAAGTCACTGGCAGTGCCGAAGCAATCAAAAGCGTTGGAGCGAAAATTAGATACTTGCCACCCTATTCATCAGATCTCAAACCGATCGAACAACTCTTCAGCAAACTCAAATGGCTGATTCGAGCTGAAGCAGGCCGAACAGTCGACGCGCTGTGGTCTGGCATAGGTAGGTTATAGGTTAATAGAGCAATTCAAACCTGACGAATGCCTCAGATACATCAAACATGCCGGATATGACTACTCGCCAAACCCGCGACACCGTCCTAATCTACGTTCTATGGAGCGAACTTGCTCATCTTCGTTGAACCGCCGGATGCGGACCCGCATGTCCGGAGGTGTGGGGAGGACGGTCATTGCTGACGGTCCTTACCCGATTTATGTCGCGACTATCGGCCTAATATGGAGTTCGATCCGAATTCCTGAATAGTTCCCTCGCTTCAGCGCGGCGTCGGTCGAGCATTGCGATTTCCTCATCGGTCTGTAACCTCGAAGAAATCGTTCGGTCTCGAACACGAAACGTATAGTTATCAACGGTCAAATCCAGCCACCAAACCGAGTAGTAATTACCGTCACTCCAAAGCCCTGTCGAAAAGTTCAGTTCGTCGCCGGCATGGAGCATTCCGGTTTCGGCAATCCGATCAAACTTGGCCCTAGTTTCGGCATTAATCTCAAGTGCGCGTGACCAACGTCGTATTGCACCAATGACCTCATCGGGGGTTAGAGGCTCCTGCGTTTTTCCCAAGTTGTGATATTGCGATATTTCGTTTAGTTGCGCCACGGAGTCTGCAAGCGATTGCGATTCATCGACAATTACGCGACCGAATTTCGCATCCGGATCGCGAAGCTCTTCCAAATCGTCGACCTGAGCGTTTACGACCGCAAGTGATAACGAAAACATGATGGGTAAACACATAAGCGTAAATTTCATGGCTGGACTCCGGTTAATCGTTCCACGCGACATAACAAATAGTAGACGGATTTATTGCGGCCTAACACGTCGGCCTACAATCGGGCGAGTTGCGGTCTAAACCGGGTAATTGCTCGAGGGGTATTTCGGCATCCTATATCGGGAATTGGGAAGTGTCAAGGATTTATGTCGAGCGAGAAGGGGACGGGGGGCGATTCGTGAATTCGATGGCGACCTGAGTCGCGTGGCTTCGTTTGGTTTTTCCAGAAAACATACTTCGCATCAGGTCGGCTGCATAATTCTGAAAGCTTTGTTATCCTTTAGGCAACAGAATTCACGACAGTATCTCTTCACCGACCGGGGACATGATGAGCGAAAAGCTAAGCGACTACCTGGCGACGACCGAAGCAGTGGAGTTTCTGGGCGTCAGCCATAATAGGCTGCGGAATGGGGCCTAGCCGGGAAAGATCCCATAGCGGAAATTGATATGACGTCATTCAAGAAAATCGGACGCAGGTAGCCACTGAAATATGAGCCAACAAAATCTCTCTTCTTTCATCTGGTCGGTCGCGGACCTGCTGCGCGGCGATTACAAGCAATCCGAATACGGCAAAGTCATCCTGCCGTTCACCGTCCTGCGTCGGCTTGACTGCGTGCTGGAGCCGACCAAGGAAGCGGTACTGAAAGAAAAGGAAAAACGCGAAGCTGCCGGGATCAATCCCGAGCCATTCCTGCTGAAGAAATCGAAACAGTTGTTTTACAACACGTCGCCACTGGACATCAAAAAACTGATGGGCGATCAGGACAACATCGCCGAGAACATGTTCTCGTACATCCAGGGTTTTTCCCCGGCGGTACGAGACATCTTTGAATGCTTTGATTTCCATACCCAGGTTCAGCGACTCCATAAAGCCAACCTGCTGTATCTGGTCACCGAGAAATTCGCCAATATCGACCTGCATCCCGAGGTGGTCAGCAACGAACAGATGGGGCACGTCTTTGAGGAACTGATTCGCAAGTTCGCGGAACTCTCCAACGAAACCGCCGGAGAGCATTTTACGCCCCGCGAAGTCATCCGGCTGATGGTCAACCTGCTATTCATCGAAGACGATGACGCCCTGACCAGGCCAGGTATTGTCCGCTCGCTGTACGATCCAACTGCCGGGACTGGCGGCATGCTTTCCGTGGCTGACGATCACCTTTCCAGCCAAAATCCCGATGCTCGGCTAGTGATGTACGGTCAGGAACTCAATGGCGAATCCTACGCCATCTGCAAAGCCGACATGCTGATCAAGGGTCAGGACATCAGCAACATCATCCATGGGAACACGTTGTCCGACGATGGGCTGCCGGGCAAGCAGTTTGACTACATGCTCTCCAATCCACCGTTTGGCGTTGAATGGAAAAAGATCGAGAAGGAAATCAAAAAGGAGCATGAGCAGAAAGGCTTCAACGGCCGCTTCGGTCCGGGCCTGCCGCGAGTCAGCGATGGATCGCTGCTGTTCCTGATGCATCTGATTTCCAAGATGCGTCCGACCAAAGACGGAGGGAGTCGCTTTGGCATTGTCCTCAACGGCTCGCCACTGTTCACCGGCAGTGCTGGCAGCGGGGAGAGCGAGATTCGCCGTTACGTGCTGGAGAACGATTTACTGGAAGCGATCATCGGTCTGCCGACCGACATGTTTTACAACACGGGCATCAGCACTTACATCTGGATCGTGACCAACCGCAAGCCCAAACACCGCAAGGATAGAGTTCAATTGATCGACGCCAGCAGCATGTGGCAGAAGATGCGAAAGAGTCTTGGCAGCAAACGCAAGGAATTGAATGACGACCACATTGCCGAGATAACACGTCTCTTCGGTGAAGCCAAAGAAGTCTACATCAACAAAGATGGCAAGAACGTGAGCGGAAAAAATGTGAGCGGTACGGCGCTAGCCGCCGGCCCATCATTAAACGGCAAATCGTGTACGCCGGCGGCTAGCGCCGTACCGCTCATACCCATCAGCCGCATCTTCAAGAACACCGATTTCGGTTACCAGACGATCACGGTCGAGCGACCAGATCGCGATGAAGCCGGCAACATCGTTAAGGAAACCAAAGGCAAGCGAAAAGGCCAACCCAAGCCCGACGCCAAACTGCGAGACACCGAAGAGGTTCCACTGGGCGAGGATGTGGACGCGTATTTCCAGCGAGAAGTCTTGCCGCACGTCCCCGACGCCTGGATCGACCACGACAAGACGAAGATCGGTTACGAGATCCCGTTCAACCGTCATTTTTACGTGTTTAAACCACCACGGGAACTTGATGAAATCGACGCCGAATTGAAAGGCGTCACCGACCGAATCGTGAAAATGATCGGAGAGCTTTCATGAGCGGCACGGCGCTAGCCGCCGGCCCTGAGGCAAATACGATGAACGACCCAATCACCTACTTCATCACATGGACAACCTACGGTACATGGCTGCCCGG
>JBGTDM010000334.1:0-2840 GCA_041748315.1 Pirellulaceae bacterium | reverse complement strand
TTGCAACATCAATGTGACGCGGGACGCCTTCTTTATGAAATACCGATTTCTAACTCCCCTTTTCCAACCAAATCAACGCGCCATTTCACCCGCAAAAATGCGCCTCAGCGAGACTACACCCGATCCAGCCGGTGATGGTGGTGCCGATGTTGGCCCCCATGATCACGCCGATCGCCTGGGTCAGCGACATCATCCCGCTGTTGACCGAGCCGATCACCAGCACGGTGGTGATGGTGATCGATTGCACCACGAGGGTGACCAGCGTGCCGATGCCGGTGGCCATGAAGGGATTATTGGTGACCGAGCTGATCAGGTACCGCAGGTTGGCCCCGGCGATGGCCTGCATCCCCTCGGACATGTTCTTCATGCCGAGCAGGAAAATACCCAATCCACCGATGAGACCGAAGGAGAGTTCGAGCAAGCTGGCAGTATTCAACGGCGGGCCTCTAGCGGACGGCGTCAAGACGAAGCAACGATTCCTGGCAGCCCAATTCTAGCACCGAGAAAGCCAGCTTGCACCCAGGGCAGTAAGGCGGCCCGGCCCCCGTAAAACGGCCCTCCGAGGCCGCCGGTTTTAGGGCGGCGCTGGGCTGTGTAAAAGGCGGTGTTGTGACTGAAGTTCCGAATCGGCCTGCCTGGCAGGGCATCTTCGCCAGCATCTCCGCCGTCCACTTGGCGAACGGGACGCGTTGCCGTAAACTAACCTGCTTGCAACCCGCGCCCCCTTAGCTCAATTGGCAGAGCAACTGACTCTTAATCAGTAGGTTCATGGTTCGAGTCCATGAGGGGGCACCTGATAGCCTGTACACTGCGGCGCTGCAATTGCACATTGCACTGCCCCAGCGCTCACGGTCGCATCGTTTTCGACAACGTGAGTCGCATGCCCCGAGTTTACTCGGCGTCCCAAACTAGCCTTGTTATTTCCAGTCGTTGTGCTGCCTCCCTTACGACGGCTCGGGCGGCGGCATCGGAGTATTTGCCCGCCGATTCCGTAAGGACGGCCGCGAACGGCGTTGCGTCAGCAATGGCGAAGCTACGTTCGAACACTGCCAAGAGGATCGTTTTCCAATCCGCGGCACGTCCCCAGCAAACAATCTGACCGTCGCCGAGCAACCGGCCGTAGCTTAATGAATACACGGTCGCAACGTTCCGACTCTATACCGTTAGGCCCGTATTCTTAATGAGATTGGCCAACTCATGTCCGCCGACCAATGCAATCGGAACCTTTCCAGGGGCTGAAGACTCAGCAATCGCGGCCTTGGAAAAGTGGCTTGTCGTCACAATGCAGCCAACTGAATGTGGTAGAATACTTCCACGAAGTTCGGCAACTTCACGACGTCCGACGGTATGTATCCAGCGTTTGGCCTGCACTTGCAAGAGAATGTGACGCATTGGCCAGACGGACGACGCTGGCCGTGCATTGACATCGACGCCACCATCTTGACTGTAGCGTGTTACTTCAACGTCCTGAAACCCAGTCCGCGCAAGCAAAGCACTGATTGCCGTTTCAAATTGTCGCGGATCCAGACGCAATAAATCGCGCCGAATCACTTCCAAATGGGTGACGTCGATCTGCAATGGTGATGTTGGCAATTCGACGAGTGCGACTTCTCGGTCGCTGTCTTCGAGAGTGTCCTCGACGGCTGTTTCCTCAATCAACCTTGCCATCACTTGACAGTCCAATTCAACCGCTACTTCCTTGAACCGATTGAGAACACGCATTTCAAAGACATGTGCGAGGCGCAAACCACCCGTCGAATCAATTTGCGACTCTGGATAGGTTCGAAGAAACTGGAGCAGTCCTAGAAACATCCATCGCTTGGGACCAGTCGCCTTATCGCGACGACTGCTCTGTAACTGAAAACACCAGATTGGGAATCGCTCGACGACTTGACGCGGAATGCGGGCATTTGTCCCGGTCAATGCTTGGTTTCCAGCCTTACCCGCTCCAGTATAGACAAGGACGTCTCCCTCAAGGCGGTCATGGTATGGATTCTCAGCGATAACTTTCGCGTCCGGCAAGGACGTCATAATCACCAACCGGAGCGTCGTACCGTTCGCACCAGCTTTGGAGCGGATTCCGCCTGCGTTACCGACGCCGAGCGAACTGTAAATCTCCTCGTTGGAGTACAGCGTCCCAACTTGAAATGATGGTATTGGAATCGACATATGATCCTGAATTATTCACGGGTAGTCGATGAGGTAGCCCAAAAACATCGCAAGTAAGGGGCCTCAAAGTCCCGCATTTCACATTCCGACGTCATCATAAAGTCCCAGCCCAACTCGCATACCATTTTCCTGCGTGAAGAGGTCGCGCTCGCGGTTGGCTTTCAGTTTCGGCTTCCAAAATTGTAGTCGCGACTTCGGCATCCGACAGAGTTCGCAACGATCGTGACGATGCCAAAAGCAACCATGCACAAAAATGACCTTGTGCCGTGATTTGAAGACCAAATCGGGTCGGCCCGGCAGTCGACTGTCATGGAGACGATACCGATAGCCAAGCGCATGAACGAGACGACGAACTCGCATTTCGGGCTTGGTGTCTTTGTTTCGGACACGGCTCATTCGCTCGCTGCGCTGTTCGGGCGTCAATGTGTCCATGGCGCGTTGTTTCAATGCACTGGGATAAAAACGTGCCGGCACCGTGCCGAGAACCGCAATTCTTGTTTGTGTTAGCGAATCTCAGATCAAGTGGATTGGCAGGGCCAGCGCGCACTCTGGGTAAAGTGGGCTGGCGCGGCAATGTGTTTTCATGGAGAATCTTTCGTGTGACATGTTCCTAACACGAAAGGATTCTCCATGCTGAAGATTGGTGATCAGGAGGCGGTTAACCTTGTACG
>JBGTDM010000333.1:0-26649 GCA_041748315.1 Pirellulaceae bacterium | reverse complement strand
AGATGAAGTCGCCGAACATGCAAAACGGGTCATCCGCCTTCGTGACGGTTTAATCCAGATCGACGAACGAAACAAAGCTCGCAAGACCACGTTCGGCGCACTTGCTGTCGCTGCGGCCGCCGTGGCCGAGGCCGACGCGAAGTCCAACGCCATTCCCGCAGAACCTGTATAAATCCCGTACATCATAACTTTTTTTCACAAGTCAATTACTGACAGCTCTGCTTATGATCATCTGGATTCGTACGTTTCAACTTGGTATCAAAAACCTGCTGCTGCATCCCATGAGATCATTGCTCACCATGCTGGGCATCTTGATCGGTGTATTCAGTGTTATCACGCTGTTGGCCATCGGTGATGGAATCAGTGAGCAGGCCCAGAAGCAGATCGAAGACCTGGGTGCTGAAAATATCATGGTGCGCACTATCAAGCCACCTTCCGAAGCAGGAGGTAATTTTCGCGAAGTCAAAATCTATGGTCTGACGAGAGCAGAAAAAAACTTGCTCGAACGCACAATTCCAACGATTAGAAACGTCGTCCCGATCCGCGAACTGCCATTGAAGTTCTCCTATCAGGGGAATCCGAACGTCAAACCGATTGACGGACGACTTGTTGGCTGCACCCCTGACTATCTGCACATCAATCGATTGGAAATCGCACGCGGGCATTTCCTGACTTCCCGTGAAATGGCACGTAGACTCCCGGTCTGTGTCATCGCCGGGGTCCTTGCTGATAAACTCTTCCCGTCGGAAGACCCGATTAAAAAGCAGATTTACCTGCCGGACAAAGCACAGTTTTACGAGATCGTTGGTGTGCTCAAACATCGAAATGCAACGGCGGCGATCGGAGGCTCGCTTGCTGCCCAAGACTTCTCTTACGATGTCTACATCCCGCTCTCCACCATGGAAGCAAGGATGGGGGACCAGGAACAAAAGCGGTCAAGTGGTTCATTCTCGATTGACCATTTTGAATTGAGCCAAGTCACCTTACAAGTGACTGATATCAAATATATTACCGAAACAGCGAGCCTGGTTGAAAACACGCTGCGGCGCAACCAACCCCTTCGTCAGGATTTCGCGATCATCGTGCCTTACGAACTCATCAAGCGAGCCGAAGCGACTCGCCAGGTGTTTCTAATTTTTTTGGCGGTCATTGCCGGTATATCATTGGTGGTCGGTGGAATCGGCATCATGAACATCATGCTGGCGACGGTCACCGAGCGAACGCGTGAAATCGGAATTCGTCGCGCACTTGGAGCCAAACAGGGAGACATCATTCGCCAATTCCTGGTGGAGACAGTGGTACTCTCGATCATGGGAGGACTGATCGGCATTGTACTCGGTTGCCTCGCGACATTCCTCGTCGTCCCGATTCTGAACGGCGTTGCCAGTTTCTCTCCTGAGTTCTTTGAAGGCTTGCCACCGGAAATCAAAAATATGGAACCTAAAATCGTGTTTATTTCCGTCCCATTATCGTTCGGTATCTCCGTCTTTGTGGGGATCGTATTTGGTATCTACCCCGCCTACCGCGCCGCTCAAATGGACCCCATCGAAGCATTACGACACGAATAAAACTGTTTGGATAGCAGATTGGGAGAGAGGGTCCGGTTTTAGCTTTCGAGACCATGCGACGTACACTCGTGTCGGTTGCACTGTCACGGAAATACCCACCTCTCCCCAATCATTCGGACCAATGAGTCAGTCACCTGCCTGGGGCGGCGATCGAGACCCATTCAGACGGATAGTGTGCAATTTTTGGTCAGATTCGATTCGCTCACTCTTCAAGATGTGCGTTCACGACCGATGTCCATTGATGGGTCGACACGCTTTTGTTCGACCGACCTGCACGCCCATTTGCAAGTATTTTAATGGCTAGGGGACAGTGGTTTCGAGAGTCGAGATGTAATCGGTTTCAGGTACGACGCCTATACCGTACAATTGCTGGTTTACGCTATAATGCCCCTTGGCCATGAACGACATCGCACCATGAATGCTGTTTGCTTCCGCGCAATTCGTCGAGCGATTGAAATTGCATTGAGACGTTGATAGGCATCACGGAAGTCCGGACCTAACACCATTGAACTTATGTCCCTAAAATATTCTCTGCCATGCAGTCATTGCTCACAGACGATCGATGTTGAGCCGAAAAATGCTGGAAACATGATCCGCTGTTCGGCGTGCGGCAAAACAACGGCTGCGCCGACAATGCGGGAAATCCGCCAGCTCCCGATCGTGGAAACCACGTTACCGACTCCCATCAAGGCCGAACGACGTGTAAGTTTGGCGGGTCGCTGGCTGTTTTTGATGGGATTGCTACTCCTGGTTGGGGGGAGCCTTACAGCAGGCTGTATCCATTTTTCCGAAGCTTCTTTGGAAACTGATATTCCAGAGTATTACTTTCGAGAAGGCGATCGCAAGGCCCTTGAGCAAGCTAGTCCCGCGAAATTGCTCGAAGTCTGGGATACATTGGTCGGGATCAATATGTCGGAGTGGACCGAGCATCGTTTGCGAAAGAATCAGAAAATTGCCGCTGCCAATCAGATTAAGAAACTGGTTGCGGGGGGAGTTGCTGGCTTTGGGCTGCTGCTTGCCGCAAGTTCAATGTTGATCAAGCCCGCCCATCCAAAAACCCGTTGACAAACTCTGTTACTTGTCAATCGCTCAAAAACCAACTAAAAACTAGGCTTTACAATCGATCTGGACACCGTAAATTCAGGGGCTGCTGTCGCGGGATATCTACAAAACTGTAAGTGATTTCGAATCCTTGACGTCGATCGGCAATAGCGCCGTGACCACGATTCAGTTTCTCTGCGCTACACGGATTTCCAGTCTCGGATAGGCACGCCGACCTTGGACAGTACATTATTGTATATGGCGCATTTCAAACCAGTTCGCCCCAGTTCTTAATAATCCAAAGTCAATCATCCCTTGTTAACACCGTGAGTCCACCTTGTCCTCAGATAATCTTGGTCCAATTCTAGAACGTGCACTCGAAGCCGGTGACGGGCTTCTGCGTCTAACACCAACTTGGGTTCCCAGGAGCTTCCTGCATCCCGGTCGACGAATTCGTCTTCATCCGGACGATTATTACGCGCTTGGGGTCGAGCGTGGTGGCATTGACGAGCGCTGGTTTGCGAGCACAACCGAAGCAAAGAACGAGGGGCGGCTTTGGCACGAGGGACTAAGTTTTTGTCAACATGATGGACGCGAGTTTTTGCTTCGAGACGCGGTTGCCGAGAACCCGGAATTGTTGATCGGTAAAAAGATGTGGGAGAAACACGAGCGATGGCCAGTGTATTCGAAGTTTTTTGACAACCTGGGCCCGATCCCGCATCATCTGCACCAAGGCTTTGATGATGCTGCTTTGGTCGATCAAGATGGCAAGCCAGAGAGCTATTACTTTCCACCTCAGTACAACAATTGCGATAACCATTTCCCGTATACGTTTATGGGGCTGGAGCCCGGAACGACTCCAAAGGACATCATTCGTTGTTTGGAAAACTGGAACAAAGGGGATAATGGTATCCTGGAGCTTTCGAAAGCCTACAAACTAAGGCGCGGAACGGGTTGGCTAATTCCACCCGGCGTCTTACACGCACCTGGTTCGCTTTGTACCTACGAACCGCAATGGGGCAGCGACGTTTTCGGGATGTTTCAGAATATTGTCGAGGGTCGATTTGTACCGTGGTCATTGTTAGTGAAAGATATGCCAGCGGATAAACATCAGGATCTTGATTTCATTGTGGGCCAGCTCGATTGGGAAAAAAACGTTGACCCGAATTTTATGGGCAGCAACTATTTGGAACCGATCATCGCTGCACAGGGGAAGGGGTGGATTGATCGCTGGATTGTTTACGGGCTTGTCAACGAAAAGCAGTTATTCAGTGCCAGAGAACTAACGGTACAACCCGGACAAAAATGTCGCATCACCGATCCCGGTGCAAGTGGATGGATTACGGTGCAGGGCGTCGGACGGATCGGCAAACTCAGTCTGCAAACGCCAACGTTGATTCGATTTGGCGAGCAGACTGAAGACGAAGTGTTCATTTCCTATACGGCAGCTACATCCGGTTTTGAAGTCATCAATACGGGGAGCGAACCGTTGGTCGGACTACGGTATTTTGGACCGGATGTGTTTCGTCGGCTCCCCGCCGTCGGAACCCATCGCACGGATTGAGCTTGCGCTCCTTGACAGACTAGGTTTACTTTTATTGGAGTCGTTAATGAGTCAATTCCCAAAGTTGCACAATGCCATGTGGCCCGGTTTGGTCGGCAAAGGGCCTGATGCTGATGAACCGGCGATCGACTTGGATACGATGTTGCGGCTGACATCGCAAGCGGAGGTGAACGGAAGCAAGTTCGACGGTGTCGATTTGTTTCTGTATGACCCCCACATCAATATTGACATTTCCATGGATGACTTAAAACGCTTGGCTGAAAAGGTTTCCAGATATGGACTGACGGTCGGGTCGGTTGTCGCCCCGATCTGGTTTGAGGGCAACGCCATGGGGACCTCAGAACAAGTTCAGGGATTTGTCGATGCCGTCCGGAAGGCTTGCCGAATTGCTCAAACGCTACGCGAACTCGGAATCCGCTCGTGCGGGATTGTGCGCATCGATTCTGCATGCAGTCCGTCAGATTGGCAGCGGAATCCCGCAGCAAATCAACAAAAGATCGCGGATACGATACGACAGGCGGCTGTTGTGGCAATGGATTTTGGCGAACGCCTTGCCGCCGAAGGTGAAATCTGTTGGGGGGGGATGCATTCATGGCGCGACATGGTTGAACTTCTGGAGTTGATTGATATGCCGGACACCGTCGGGTTTCAAGCCGATCTTGCCCACACGTATCTCTACCTGATGGGGTATAACGCACCGGAACATCGCTTGCTGGCAGAAGGATATTCCGATGCTGAATTTTGGCCCGCCTATGAAACATTGACATCCGACCTACGTCCCTGGACGATTGACTTCCATGTCGCGCAAAATGACGGGACTGTCAAAGGTAGCGGGTCGCACGACAATACGGGGCGACACTGTCCGGCCAACGACCCGAATGGAAAGCTTGATATCGTCAAATGTAGTGAATATTGGCTGCGAGATGCCGCGGATCGAGGCATTCAGCATATTTGCTGGGACGGTTGTATGTTCCCCAATGAGACCCTTACTGATCCACAGACGTACCAGGACATTTTGGGAGTTATGCTGGAAGTTCGTGAACAGCACGGCTGGTAACTTTCGCAGGTCGCGACAGTGGTCAAGCTGACAATTTCATTTATTGGCTGTCGCTGTCGACGATTACCTGTTGCCATTTTGCGCGGCTGGAATTAACCCTTTGTAAACCGTCGAGTCAACCAACTGACATCGCCCTTCAGTCCATACCTCTTGAAACGAGAGTCAACAAGCAATGAAAAAAGACCTTAATATCGGCATGATCGGATACGGTTTTATGGGGCGCGCGCACTCTAATGCTTATCGCAAGGTCAACCATTTTTTTGATCTGGACTATCGACCTGTGTTAAAAGCCGCTTGCGCCAGAAACAACGATGAACTGACAAAGTTTGCTCAGTGCTGGGGTTATGAATCGACCGAAAATGATTGGCAGCGACTGATCGAACGACCGGACATCGATGCCATTGACATCTGCGTCCCGAATAACTTGCACCGTGAGATCGCCGTCGCCGCCGCCCAGGCGGGGAAAATGGTACTCTGCGAAAAACCGTTGGCCATGAATAGCACTGACGGCGAAGTCATGTGTCAGGCCGTTGAATCCGCAGATGTCCCGAACATGGTTTGGTACAACTATCGACGAGTCCCCGCTGTGACGTTGGCAAAGCAGATGATCGAACAAGGAAAGATCGGAAAAGTCTTTCACTACCGCGCCAATTTCCTTCAGGATTGGACGATTGCCGAAGATGTCCCGCAAGGTGGCAATGCCTTGTGGCGACTGGATCTGGCTGCGGCTGGTTCGGGGGTCACCGGTGACCTATTGGCGCATTGCATCGATACTGCATTGTGGCTCAATGGTCCAATCGTCGAAGTGAGTGCCATGACGGAGACGTTTGTGAAGGAACGCATGCACAATTTGACCGGCAAGGTGGAACCCGTCGGAATCGATGATGCCTGTGCATTCCTATGCCGATTCGCAAATGGATCGCTGGGCCTCTTCGAATCGACGCGTTACGCACGAGGTCACAAAGCGCTTTACACGTTTGAGGTTAATGGTGAGCACGGTTCCCTGAGTTGGGACTTGCACGATTTGCATCGTCTCAATTACTTTTCTCATGCCGACGAGTCCGCTTTGCGAGGTTGGCGCAGTATCCATGTGACCGATCATGGGGGCGATCATCCGTACATGGATCATTGGTGGGTCCCCGGTTTACAAATCGGCTACGAGCATTCATTTGTTCACCAGGTGGCAGATTTTTTGAAGGGCTTGCAGACGGGTGAGCGAGCGGGGCCAACATTCCGCGATGCACTGGAGACGCAGTGTGTGTGCGATGCCGTTCTAACAAGTGCAGCCAATCGCCAATGGACGACGATGGCTGGCATCGGGAGTTTTTGAATTCGGCGGTCAGCGGGATCATCCGTGTCGTGCATCAATGCGGATCGGATGCGAACTGCCAGCCAGCAAAGGAACTGCTCAGATTACGGCCCCCAATATTGTTGAACGGTCGATTTGTCGTCGACAATGGATTACACATACGTCGGTTAGCCTTACTTAACTGCTTTGAAGTTGGCTACGAAGTCCCTGCTCAAAGTAATTTGCCGGAGTTGTAACCTGGCCCATTGCGGTTCTGCCTGGACAGCGACTCCAACCTGCGCGCGAGCAAGCGCCTTTCATTCATCTGCTCGAATCGGACAATCGTTACCACTTATTGAAAACACGATAAATAAAAAATGCCCCTGAACGCTTCAGCTCAATCCATTCGCACGGTGACCATCGATCCCGAGCAGAGTCCACTCTCAGCAACAGCGAATTGGCTACACCGACAGTACGCGGAGGGAGCAATATGGGACATGTCGCAAGCCGTGGTTGGTTTGCCAACATCGCGAGCGTGCCGTCGCTTGCTGGAGTTAATCGTTGAGATCGCCGAAGCTGAGCATATCGTTCTCACTCCACCGGTGATCACAACGATCGGTCAGATTCCAGAATACCTGTACAGGCGATTGCATCCGGTCGCCTCCGACTTGATGCAGCGGTTGGCATGGACGACCGCACTTGCGAAGTTGGGAAGGGATGAACTGCGACTAATCGGCTGCCCGGTTTCGGACCAAGTCAATTGGTCGGATCTCTTTTACACTTCACGGGTGATCGCGGAACTGCACCGCGAACTTGCCGGGAACATGTACAGTTTTCGTGACGCGTTGGAAATCGCCAGTGAAAATCCCCAATTTCGGGATCATGAACGGTGGGAAGTGCTTCATCGCCTACAGATGAGTTACTTCCAAATTATGCGAGAATTGGGCGTATGGGACATTCAAACCGCACGTCGACTTGCCGTTGAGAAACAGGAATGTGGAACAGAATACGCGATTTGCATCTTAGGTTCGGTTGATTTGAATCGAACGATGCAGCGAATGCTCGATCAGGTCGGTTCGCGGGTTACCTTGCTGGTCGTTTGCGACAGCACAACGCGTCAGGGATTCGACGATTGGGGTTGTTTGGTACCGGACTTTTGGGAATCGCTTGCCATTCCCATCACCGACGATCAGCTTCGAGTCGGGGTCCGGCCGCATGATCAAGCGCAGATCGTTGTGGATTTTCTTGGACGACTGAATGGGAAGTTCTCTGCATCGCAAATTTCTGTGGCGGCTCCCGACGACGAACTTATCCCATTTTTGGCTCGAACCATTGATGCTGCAGGAGTCATGATCCACGACTCAACCGGCGAAACAATTAGCGCAGCGGCACCCGTTCGGTTGTTGAGTCTAGCGGCAAGGTACTTGGAATATGAACGCTATGTCGATTTTGCGAATTTACTGAGGCACGAAACGGTATTTGCTCGGCTGTCGGAGGGGTTGCAGGAAACCGATTGGCTAGCGCGACTTGAGCGCGACGTTAGTCGCCTTTGCCCAATGAAAATCGAGTTGGCGTTTTCGAAAGGCTCGTCACACTTGGAACGAATTGCCAATCAGTTGGCCAAGTTATTTGGAGACTCAGCAAGTTTGCGTTCGCGAAAGTGTTTAACTGAATGGTCGCTCGTTTGGCGCGACGTCCTGCAGCGATGCTTTACCGGCGAAGTTGTCGATCGCGAAAATCCCCAGGCGAAACACGTGGCAAGATCAATGAGTTATCTCAACGATGCCTTGGCTGAAATGGAGGCCTTGCCGGAAACGATTGACGCCAAATGCTCGGCTATTGAATCGTTACAAGTGGTTCTTGAACACCTGCGCGATCGACAAGTCTTCAGTGACCGACCCATCAACACGATCGAGTTGATGGGGTGGTTGGATTTAATTTGGGACGATGCCCCTGTCGCCGTCGTAACATCGTTTAATGAGCGGACGATCCCTCAATCTCGAAATTTTCACCCCTTCCTGCCGAATGGGTTACGAAATCGCTTAGGACTCATCGACAACCGACTGCGGTTCGTGTTGGACAAATTTCGACTGTTTATGCTGGGACGAAGTCGAGCGCAGTTGTTGCTGGTGGCAGGTCGCCGTGATGTCCAAAATAACCCCCTGTTGCCCAGTCGACTATTGTTTAATCGAGATGCCGCAGCCAACGCGAGACGACTCTTAAAGATCATTCACCATGCTGAGTCTCCACTTCACCATGTCGATCAAGCAAGCCTTCCCAGACAGCAGCAATTTGTGATTCCTTCGTTAACGCCGTTAAAGGAACTGAAACAGATCAGTGTTACCGATTTCGACGTGTATCTGACTTGCCCTTATCGGTTTTACTTGGCTCGGATACTGAGATTGGAGTCGTTTGAAGATCAAGTCGAGCAAATGGACCATGCCATTATCGGTACTCTTGCCCATCGTGTTCTGGAAGCATTTGGAAACTCTGATCTGAAGGACTCGACCGACCCGCGTCACATTCGGAAGTTCTTACAAGAAGAACTCAAAACACGCTTCCAACGGGAGTTTTCGCATGAGACGCTTCCGATCGTGGAGATTCAATTGGCTAATTTGGAGATGCGGTTGGATATGTTCAGCGAGCAGCAAGCCAATCGTCGGAAAGCGGGATGGATCATTGAAGAGAACGAGAAACCTGATTTGGACAAGCAATTCGATGTTGATGGCGATCCGGTTCTGATCAAGGGTCGAATCGATCGCATCGATCGCAACGAAACGAGTAATCGGTTGGCGATCATTGACTTCAAGACATCGATACGACATTCGACCAAGACCCAGATCGACAAACACGGCGTATGGCGGAGTCTTCAGCTCCCGCTTTATCATTGGCTGGTCCAGGGTTCCGAACTCGATTGCAATCAAGGGATTGAAGTTGGGTTCGGGCGACTCGGACAGAACCTGGACGAAATCGAATTCGATTTAATAGAATTGTCAACGACAGAATTGAACGATGCGTTGGAACAGGCGCGGGAAATCATTCGAGCGATTCGGAAAAGCCAATTCGAACCCAATCCGAACATGCCCTACCAGGATGTATATCAGGGTATTTGCCAGGATCGTGTGTTCGAGAGATGGATGCCGACCACGTCTGGAGAAACCCCATGAATCCATTAACTAAAAATCAATTGATTCGCGCGTCGGCTGGTACGGGCAAGACATACCAACTCTCCAGTCGGTATCTTCAATTACTTGCTGCGCAAACCTCGCCGCAAGAGATTCTGGCGACCACGTTTACTCGTAAAGCCGCAGGTGAGATTCTCGATCGAGTGTTTGAACGGTTGGCAAAGTCTGTACTCAGCGAGGATTTTGCCAATGAAACTGCAAGATCGATCGAATACGAATCTGGGGCTGGCACAGACTTTTTCGGCCTTCAATTGCAGCGACTGCTCAACAGCCTGAATCTATTGCAAATTTCCACGTTGGATGCTTTTTTTGCTCAACTGGCACGCGCATTTGCCATTGAATTGGGATTGCGGCAGGATTGGCGAATGATCGATGAAGCGCAGCAGTCACTGATTATAACCGATTCGATCCGCGAGACATTGCAGCATGTCGACGCTCGCGAGATCATCTTCCTGCTGAATAAAGGGGAAACCGATATTCGTATCGGGGAATTGGTCCGTACGACGATCGACCAATTGCACGAGACCTACCTCGAAGCCCCGGAATCCGCCTGGTTGCGAGTCGAGGTGCAACCGGTTGATGATACGGTGATCCAACTGATTATCGACGAGCTGCTTCAGTTAGCTGATCAGTGCACTGATAAACGAATTACCAGCCGCCTCAAAAACGACGTGGAATTATTAAGGACACAAAACTGGCCGGAGATCGTGGGGCACACGTTGACGCAAAACGTGTTAAACGGCACAAATCGTTATTACAACAAAATGTTGGATGATAAGATTTTACAAATTTATCAGCAAATCCTCGTTTACTCTCGTTCAAAGCTCCTCGTTCAACTTGCGATGCAAAATCGGGGTGCCCTTCAATTGCTGAAAATATACGATCAGGCCTACCAACGCATGGAAATGGCGACCGGCGGCCTAACGTTCGCATCTGTCAATCGCCGCGTCGCACAACTGTTTTCGAAGCTGACGCCTGATGATGTGAATCAACGACTCGATCAAAATATCAAGCATCTTTTGCTGGATGAGTTTCAGGACACGTCGCTCAGTCAATGGCAGGTTCTAAAACCGTTCGCGGTAACTGCAATCGGCGCCCAAGAAAATGGTTCATTGTTTTGCGTCGGAGATACCAAGCAGGCCATTTATGGTTGGCGTGGAGGCGTTGCGGAGATTTTTGACGAGGTTCAAACATACCTCGATGAGGCTAGTGAATTGGCCGAGTTAACCGAGAGTCGCCGTTCGTCGAAGGTGATCATCGACACGGTCAATCAAGTCTTCCTGAATATGCATCTGGTCCCACATTCCGAGGAGGCTAGCGAGTTCATTGCGAGTTGGCAACGTCGTTTTACTCTACACTCGACACATTATCCTGAGTTACCAGGTTTTGCCACGCTGCAAGAGCAACCAGAGGATTCGCTCATCAGTTTGAGGGCCTACGCTGCTGGTCGCATCGCCGAACTCGCGAACCAACATCCTGGTCGTTCGATCGGAGTTCTAGTTCGCACCAACGCGGTCGTAAATGAATTAGCGATTCATCTGGGGCGCCTTGGAATCCGTGCCAGTGAAGAGGGGGGCAATTATTTGCTTGACTCTGCCGCGGTCAACCTGATTTATTCGTTATTGCATTTGATCGACCACCCAGGGGATGAAGTCGCTCGATTTCATGTAACACATAGTAGGCTCGGAGAAATTCTGGAGTTGTCCCCCGCGCGATATGAAAACGAACGGCTTAATAAACAACATGATGTCCGCGACGGTCGCATGGATGCGGATTCCATCGATGACTTCTGTCAGCAGGCTCGGACGCTAATCGGTGAAATCGGTCTGGCTCGAGCGATTGAGAAATGGTCGGAACAGCTCATGGACCAGTGCACGTTACGCGAACGTACAAGGCTCCTCCAATTGGTCGATATGGCGTTCGGACACGTCGATCATAACGAGCCTTTGGCTACATTCCGGCGACAGCTGGAAACGTATCGAGTCGACGATCCTTTACAGGCCGATGTGCGCGTCATGACCATTCATCAAGCCAAGGGATTGGAATTCGATATCGTTGTTTTACCTCAACTCGATTGTCCACTGATTCGACCAGGTGGCGGTTTTGTCGTGGGTCGTGAATCACCGACGAAACCAATTTCCAGTGTCTGCAAGTTCGTCAATAAACAGCAGCGTCCACTGTTGTCCGCTGAATTGTTGCAAGCCTACACCCAACAGTATGAGCAGGAGGTCAATGGGGAATTGTGTCTGTTATATGTGGCCATGACTCGTGCGATTCATGCGTTACATTTGATTGTCTCGAACGGTCAGAAGCCAAGTCAAAAGAAATGGCAGGGACTGATTTTGGGGACTCTGGTCTCAGATCAAAACGATGGTGAATATTTGTGGAGCGCTGGAAATTCTAATTGGGATGCGGATTCCCGTGCGGCAAGGGAATCGTCAGATATCGATGCGTTAATCAGCACTAATCCGAACAGGGATCGTCAATACGTCAGGCAGATTGAATTGGCCGATCTGTCAACAGGAGTGAGAATGCTTCCTGTCGGTAGCCCGTCGCGTCGCGAAGGTGGTCAACAAATCGAACTTGGCTCGCTGTTGCGCTCATCGGAAAACTCCGTCGCGATGAAGTTTGGTTCATTGATTCATGCCTGCTTTGAGTCGATCACATGGTTGGAAGCGGGAATTCCCCAAGATTCGCTGTTGCTAGAGCGACTGGCTGAAGTTGAAGGGGCGACCCAGGAACACGTCGAAGCAGCAATTCGCCAGTTTAAGAACTACGTTCAACAACCAAATATTGGTCGGTTACTCTCTCAAAACACCTACTCGATTGAAGTTCCAATTCCAAAGGGGTTTGCCGATCGATCCGGGATGTATCGAGTCGAAAACGAGCGTCCCTTTGCCATTCGTCAGGACGAATCCATCTTGCAGGGCTTTATCGATCGACTTGTTCTTCTGGAACAGGACCAAACTGTCCTCGTTGCGGATGTGATCGACTTCAAAACCGACAGTTTACGGCCGGGTGACCAGCGAGCTGAGCAACAACGAGTTGACTGGTATCGCCCACAATTGGAAGCATATCGTTTTGCCGTTTCCAAAATTTTCAGGCTGGAACTGGAATTCGTGACGACCCATTTGGTGTTTGTCGCCACTGATCGAGTTGTCAAGGTCCACTAAAATTGCCAGTGCCGGACACTTTTTCGTTGATCCCATTTCCGTAAACGAAACATTCAATTACAACAGTAGTTGGCATCGAAAAACTGGCAGGGAACAAATGTCTCCGAAGAAAACATCGAAACCGATTCAGCGTCATGGACCCACCACTTCTACTGCGAAAAGTGGGCATGTCAAAAAAAGTGGCTCGGGTTATCGCTTTCCCACGCAACGGATCCCCCTTATGATTCTCTTTCTGGTGATTTCACTAGGGGGCGCAAGTATGGTTTTAATGCGCGGTGGAAACTCGGATATCAAAGAACTTGGCTACGAAATTGTGGCCGAGTACAAGCACGATGAACGCGCGTTCACGCAAGGCCTTTACTTTGACGGAACGAATTTATATGAAAGTACAGGAAGTCCGCGAAATGTGCCAAGCGCGACAAGCTCATCGGTTCGAATTTCGAAATTGAATGGCGACGAAATGCGGATCCACGAGCTTGACCAAAAGTACTTTGGCGAAGGCTTGGCCAAAGTCGATGACCGTTTAATTCAACTGACATTCAAGTCACGAGTGGCGCTCATCTACGATTTGGACCTTAATCAAATCGATGAAATCAGCTACGATTGGGAAGAGGGGTGGGGATTAGCCTATGACGGACGGCACTTGATCGTCAGTGATGGTACTGCAAAACTGCGGTTTGTCGATCCAAATACGTTTGCTGTCGAACGAGAGTTGACGGTGCGATCGGGGAACTGGCCGTTGAGTCGGTTGAATGAGTTGGAATACATTAACAATCGTATTTATGCAAATGTTTGGCACGATGATTCAATCTATGTCATCGACCCAAAAACGGGTAACGTCGAGTCCAGGATCAATTTAAGCCGGCTGTTTCCTAGGAATCGCCGTCCGCACAATGAGGCGGTGCTTAACGGGATCGCATATCATCCCGAAAACAAAACGTTATTGGTCACTGGTAAGCTATGGCCCAAGCTGTTTGAAATCAGATTGATGGATAAATAGCCGATAAGCAAGCGGAATGCCAATGGACCTGACGGATCGCGTTGCTCGATCGAAATCGTGAATTGAAACTAATTCGGACATAGAGACAACACAGGAACTTGATGTGGATCCATTGCGTTTTGCAATCGCCGCCGCCCCGTTGGGCGTCTATTTTTTACTCATGGGCTTGATCAATTTGCGATCATCCCCATTCGTCACGACTGGAGCGCGGGACATTGCCGCGTTAGGAATTGGGATTTCAGGCTTAATCGCCGTTGGCCCCATGGAACTGTTTTTTCCAGAAGCGGCATCGCGGAGTCTGGGATACGTCGTATGGATTCTGCTTTTTGCGTTTTATGGACTTTGCGTAGCGCTGCTGGTGTTATTGCTTCGACCGCGCATCGTGATCTACAATTCTCGGCCGGAACGGATTCGATCGGTTCTCAGCGAATTGGCTTTCAAAGTTGACAATCGATCACGCTGGATCGAAGACACGTTGATCCTGCCATCGTTGAATGTGAAGCTAAACGTCGAAGGGAGTATCTTCGGAAACAACACTCAATTGGTGTCGATTGGTAACCGGCAAGGCTTGGAGGGATGGCGCACCATCGAAAAGAAGTTGAAAAAAGCGCTCGTATCGCACGAAAAAACTGCGGGTTCGATTGGTATTGCGTTTATTGTCGCGTCCGCGTTGTTAGTTTCCGCATCCGCCATATGGATGGTAAACAAGCAAAACGAGGTTGCTCAAGCGTTTCTGGAAATGTTTCGCCTTTGATTGGCGTATCAATTGCGGTTATCTATGGTGACTGTCTAACGGAGAGGATTCGGCTTTTCATTCGGATCAACAGTCGATCACCGACAATGGCTGGTATCGTCGGCATGGCCACCGTAGGAATCGTCCTTGGAGGGTTGTGGGTCGCCGTCTATGCTGTCGAAAATGGACCGACCGAAAATGCCTTGGCTGAATCGGAGTCAACCTTGTCAAGCGAAGCCGAGCACAAAGACACGGGTCCACTTAGCGCCAATCGGGCGACACTTCCTTCCGAAATTGAACAGGCCGATCTCGGAATACGCCGTTCGTTTGGTCCAGCCAATGCACTGGTGTTGGCCGATACGAACACGACCTTCGATATGCTAGTGCGCAACCGGGCTGGGATTCCGCGGGGAGACCAAGATGAGATTATTTTCAGGTCACTACCCTCCGAATTCCAATCCCAGAAAGAGGAGCGGGCTGGCCGACAGAAACCAACGAAAGCCAACGACGAAGTCCCTTGGGGCGAACTTGCTGAATTTAGCGGGTTGCGAACTCGGTTGACATTACAAACCGACAGCCCAAAAGTCGGTGGACCGTTGTTGTTCAAACTTGAAATTAAAAACTTTGGGGACCAACCAACGACTTACGATCCGCAGGAATACGCCCCATTTCGTGTCTTACGGGCGACGAACTTGGACGGCGAGCCCGCCACTTTCATCGGGATGACACCGCAGACGGCTGGCCAAATGGAGTCGTTGGATGCTGGAGAATCCCGGACCATCTGGGAACGGGTCGATGCAACCGAAAGGTACTTACTCTATGAAGGGGAGTACAAGTTCTTTGCGGAAGGGGGAAAATGGGCGACGCAAACCCTTCGTCGAAACTCAAATACGCTGGAAGTCAAATTACGGCTCATCCGACTAAAGCGTACTTTGTTTCGTGTAGTTGATAGAGTTTGAGTCGGAAGAATTCGGGATCACGGAGTCCGTAGTGTTGGCTTGGGCAAGTTCGCCACTGGTATTTCAGCGGGGCGCTGCCGGAGAAAATCAGCTGGCGTTTATACTTGATGGAAAACAAGCGTTGCTGAGTTTTGATTCAATGACGTTGCTGCTCAGAGGTGATGGAATCAATTGGAAGTCAGCGCTTCAGAGGGCTGGCGAAACTCCCCTGGCGCTTACGTGGGACGAAAATACGGCCGCCGACGGCAGCTTCATTCGTGCCGAGACGATCTATCTGAAACTCAATGCAGCAGATTAAATTGACTGGCGGCGGAGTCGATAATACGGAGATTCTGAATCGGCTACAGAAGGACTCCTTCAATCCCAACATCATACCCATGAATTGCGGCAATTGCGGCGACCGAAACTGAAACCTATTGCCTGGTACACCAGCCCTGCATGCCGGCTTATCTGACGGCCTTGGCCGAAGGCAATGGAACATGTTGACGGCTGAGAGCAAGGACACTCATGGCGGTTCCAAAAGCGCGGGAACGTTGGAAGACGCGATCGTTCCACGTGTTGTCTTCGTCTTTGGTTTGCAACAGAACTTGTTCAAATCGATCATATTCAGCCATTTGTTTGTCGGCAGGCAGAAGAGCGATCGCCTGAGCCAGATACCGATGCCCGTAATAGAAGTAATACGGAGCTACGCCATAGGGGGGTTCGTGTGTTCCAGTTTTTTTGCGGCGTTTTTCTAACTCTTCCCAATGTTCGTGGAACGCGTCGATGGCCAATTGCAGTCGCGTCGAATCGCCATCTCCCAATAACCAAAGTGTTGTTTCGCAAACCACATTACGGGCGATCGATCCAGGTAGCCTTTCATTTCGGCCTGAGCTTGAGGTTGCGCCGCTGTAAGCAAACGCTCCGTTGCTTGAGCGACTGCTGTTCAGTGCTGACGCGCCTCGGTCGAACAACTCGTCCGGGACCTTGGCTCCATATTCCTTTGTAAGTGCCAATGCCTGCAAGGCGGGTGCGGTTACAAAAGGTGCGTGTCGGCGGCGATTTGCATAGTTCCATCCGCCCCCGTCAATTTCTTGTTCGACGAGCCCAGCCACAAGCCGATCAATCCAGGGAGAGGTTGCTGTGTTGAGATCTGGAAATCGCTCGCTGGAGTGAATTCGAACAAACAAATCGAGGGCGTAGATGTGCCCCCACACCCGCACGTCATAAGTATTTTCACGGCTAGGCTTCATTAACGGATGTTCCAATTCAATTAACACCAATTCGACCGCTCGTCGAATCGCATGGTCGGCATTCGTGCGGTCAGCGAGTGGTGCGTCCAACAACGCGGCACAGACAATTGCCGTCCCTCCGATTCGATACCCGAGCGGTATTTTGCGGTTTACTCGGTAAACTCCTTCGTACGGCCAAGCTCCATCGGGCTCCTGAATCTCTAACAGCCTATCAACCGCCGCCTGAATCAACGCCGCGTTTTGAAGATTCGATTCCGAGATCTGATCGGATGCCTGCTGTCCCCCAACGCCATCAGTGACACCGATCCAAAACAACATCGCGAACGCAACCGCCAGAAATTGGCGGAAAACTGGAATCTTCATGATGGGGTTCTCCCGAAAAAATGCTGATTTGTGTTCGCGACCGTAAACGCCGACTCGGATGGCGACGTCCCTGCTGCCCAACATTGTTGAATCCAGTTTAGCCTCTTTTGGTTATCCGCGAAAACGCTGAGGTTGTTCGGCCGCCGTGATCGCGGGGTGATTGCACTCGTTGCCAACCTGAAAATCGGTAGGCCAGATCAGTTTTCAGCGCGGGTATCAGGTATAGTTCCGGCATTTTTGGCTGAAAAATGAACCGGAACCAATCCGATTCGCGACCAAATAGCCTGAATACGACACGCCTGCCCTGATGAGTTCGTGCGGGTTTCGCGGACCATCCCGTCGTCTGTTAGATGCTCCGCAACTGCAAGCAGTTTTTGCAGCCATGTTTTCGCTGTTGTCGTTTTGGGCGTTCTAGGTTATCAAATTTGAAAGTCGCAGTTTCAATCGAACGTCTCACTCGAGAGCGTTCGCAACCAGATCCAGGTACGACGAAAAAAATCGTTTTAAAAAGTTCCCCATCCGCATCGGCTGACAATTAGCCGTTTTGCTCAGCGAACAGGAGGTCGCTATGTTGACCACGACAACTCAATTAAGCCATTGCTTCCCACAAGACCGCCAATATTGCTTTGTGAATCGTCCGAGAGGTTATCGCCGAAAAGTATCTTATCGGACCGGCAGGTTATGGGTGGTTGCGGGATATGTAGCCGCATCACTTGGATTCATGATTTCAAGCAATTTAAATGCCCAGCAGTCTCCTGAGAATTTCAAACATTCGCTGGATAGGTTGAAATTTGTCCTGACCACCGATTCAGCTTTCATGTCAAATCCAAGAATTGACCCGACCTCAAATGAGCCGAGTTCGTGTGAGTGGAATCTTGCAATGCAGGGGACCGATTGCCAACGTAAGCCCGTTTGTTCAGCCGATTGTAGCCGTCAAGCATGTTGCACCCACACGTCATCGAGTTCGAAAAGCGTAAACGTTTGCTCGACGACAGATGCGACCCATCTTTGCCTTACGCAACTCAATCTCGATGCGTTTACCAAACAATTATACGCTGAGATGCAACAAATCAATGAGAACGGCAACGACGAACTGGCAATCGCTAGACTCCGACTGGCGATGCAGCAAGTCGCGGTGCAGTCTGCGACCTCGGCCACGGCGCGTATCGCTGAACTCCGCGCGCATCACACCGAGCAGATCATTCGACTGCAGCAGAATTACCATGAAATTCAACAAAGACTGGTGGCGTCTCAACAGCAACAAGGCTTAACACCTTGGACTGATCAACATCGTCCTGCACTTGACGTCCTAAAAGTGTATGACGAAAAATTGCGGAGAATGCAGCTATCGATCGAGAAATTGCAACTGCAAACGCAGCAATATCAACGACAATCGTCGGACTCAGACACGGTTCAGAAAAATCAATATGTCAACGCAAATGTCGGCCCACATCCAGTTTGTAACATGTGTCACGAGCAGTTTCGACCGTACCACATCCCAGTGGCGACCGCCGGCGGCGAGATTGCGCTTAAGCAGATCACACGCTGCCGATGCAATTCTCAACCACTCTCCACCGGTTCACCACTGCCTCCGGATCAAGTTTATCCGCACCATAGTTCCCCGCACCATAGTTCCCCGCACCATGGTTCCCAGCATGACACGCCCCCGCATTCCGCTCGCATTCCAAACGGAGGTTTAACGCCAAGGAATACTCCGACCGCAATGCAGCCTGCGCAGATGAACCAGGCTCAGAATCGGCATGACAATCCACGTTGGCATGATGATCACAGTCAACCACATCGCGAACTGCGTCATAACGACCAGAATCAACGCGATAACCAGCTACGGTATGAATATCACCATCAACGGCACGATCAATCACCTCATCAACCTCATTCTCGCGATTTGATGCAGCGCATCGAACAACTCGAAGAGCTACTTCGTCGCAATACTCGAAGTTCAGATTCGCGGGTTGAGCGTGCGTCGTATGAATTTGAATCAGGTGAAGTCGAAACCGGTCAGTTAGTTCCCAGCCAGGCCTTCGATACGGCATTGACCCCGGTTCCGGTGATCAACTCCAGTTTTTCTCCAGGAGAGCCCGCTTCTCAATCGCAATTCGTTCCTCGCAATCCCGACGCGAGCTACCACAATTGGTTCACGAACTTATATTACGTTGGCGATATATTTCCACATCCCTCACGAAACCATCAATCGATGATGGTTCAACCGGGAGAGAATGATGCGCGCGAGGCAATGTATCAGAAATTCGGCGAACAGATGATTGACACGATCAAGCGGCAAATTGAACCGCACTCGTGGCTGAACAACGATATTGCCAAGATTCGCTACTTTCCTGGTAGCCATTCTTTAATTGTGACTCAGACGCATTCCAATCATCAAGAGATCAAGTTGTTACTTGAGGAAGCCAAAAATTCGCAAGACGTTTTTCCGTTTCAATTCCAAAAATGAAACAGCCGATTGAAACGCCACTCAGGTTTTGCTTCGCTAGCAACGATCTGCTGGCGATTTTAAAGTTTGATTGATCCAAACGTTTTTTTCTGCGAAGAACTTGCGCTTCGTTCGAGTTGGGTGATGTCAAACCCAAAAACATGGTGGTTCGCGGCGCATTGGGAAAATGGGGTCAAATGCCAACAGTGCGAAGCAACCGCAGGGCCGTTTCGGCTTATGATACCTGACCCCATTTTCCTGGCCACGGTTAATCCTGCAATTTAGGCACGCAAAGTTTCATGGCAAAACGACGACGCAGAAGTAGTAGCGGAACAAAGAGACGCGGCCTGTTGAAGTGGCTATTGGGACTCACGGCGCTCGCTCTGATTGTGGCGACGTTTTTGCCCACGATCATCGCGTTGACTCCACTCAGACATTCAGTGATTGCCTGGGCTTCATCAGACTTTAAGGGGACGATTCGAGTCGAGCAGCTACGTCTGACGTGGTGGTCCCCGATCCGGGCAAAACGGGTGACCGCCAGCGACCAGCATGGTCATCCGCTCTTCGAGATCGAACATGTTTCCACTGAAAAAAGTCTGCTCAACTTGCTCATCAGCAACGATCTGGGGAAAGTCGTAATCGATCAAGTCAGCCTGAATTTGGTCCTAAAGCGCGACGGAAGTAACATCGAGGACGCACTTGTCGACTATTTGAATGCACCTTCAACAGGCAAGCCTTTGCCAAAGTGTGAGGTGAATTGGTCGAACGCCGCGGCCCGGATCACTGCACAGGATTACGACCGACATTGGCGACTTGTGGACTCGACCGGAACGGCCGTAATGGGCGATCAGGGTTCGCCTTTGCAACTGAATATGAAGGGGTTGCTGGGTACTGACGAGTCGACTCCCAAGCCGTTGAGTGTCTCCGTGATTTTTGGTGGAGACTCAACGTCGATCAGCCTGGCGGAGGGACAGGCTGAAATTGGCGGTGATTATGTCGAAATCAGCTTGGCTACTCCCCTGTTTGATCGAATGGGCGTTCTGGCGAGCATGGCGGGACACCTCCACGGGACCGCAAGCATTGATTGGTCCGATTGGGGTAACGAACTCACGGTTTCAACACAACAAGCGAGACTTCAACACTTAACGGTGCGCTCCCAATACTATTTGGGGAATGACACCCTGGCCATGGAAGCGGCCGAATTAGCTGGTAGTTTCGCGATGTTACCTGAGGGCTGGCGAGCGGAAAATCTGAATGCCAAAACCAATTTGGGTCGGGTCACAGCTCACGGACTGATTAATCTGGAGGATTTTATTCGAGAAATCTCCCGAGGGCGACTGCCCAAACAGGAATTTCAGGTGATGGGTGAAATCGATGTGACCCGGGTTTCCGCAATGCTGCCTGCAACGCTTCGTCTGCACAAAGATGTCAAGTTTGAGAATGCCGTCATTAATTTTGAAGCCAGGAACTGGCGGGACGGGGAAGTTCGCAAAGCTGCTCTCAATGTCGAGTCGCCACGCCTGGCGGCCACTCGAAACGGACAACCGCTGACATGGGATCAACCGATCCGTATCGCGGCAAATGCTCGCGAGCAGGCGGATGAACTGGTGATCGAACAACTTAAGTGCCATGCAGAATTCATCAATATCGCCGGACAGGGCAATTTTCAGCAGGCAGATTTCCGTATTGATGGAGACCTCCAACAGTTGGCTGAACAACTCAATCAGTTATTCGACTTGGGAGAGTTGAAAATCGCTGGCTTGTTGCGCGGCGAATTGGGTTGGGATCGTTCCCAGGCTCGGTCACCGCTCGATCCGTTTCAAATCGTCGCCTCGTTGCACATCGATCGACCAAGTGTACAAACCAGCCAAACTCGATGGGAACAGCCGCAGCTTAGTGTGGACTTGACCGCAGAGGCTCGCGTCGATCAGGGGAACAATTTATTGGTCTCTGCCGGCAAGGCAATCCTGATTGCTGGTCACGATCAATTGGAAGCCACGTTGCTGAAACCACTGACGAATCCGAATCTGGATTCGACCTATCCAGTCCAGATTAACGTGCACGGTGGCTTGGATACCTGGCTGGCACAGATGTCTCCTTTCATCACACTGGATCAGGTTCGGGCGACGGGAGAGTTGGAGGTTGAAACACAAGCTTACGTGTCGTTGGCCAAGTTGACGTTGCTTGGGTTCCAGGCTGAATTGACCCAAGTTTCTACCGAGTTGTTTGGCCTGCGGATCCGTGAACCGAAAATTACTTTCGGAGGCAATCTGGAAATGGACTCGGCGACCGGTAGCTTCTTGCTCGATCAAGCTATCTTGGTCAGTTCCACCATTGCGGCGAGTGGGAATTCGATTCGATATCAACCTCAAGCGGCGGGCGGTCTGGAAGGTGCCGTTGCCTATCGCGCTGATTTGAATCGGTTGGCGCTTTGGTTCCCACAACTCGATGGGAACAATGTGCATTGGTTTGGTGAACTGACGGGGCAGGCGAATCTTAAATACAACGGAAAACACGTCGCTGGACAGATTGAAGCGCAGATCAAAGACCTGGTTGCCGCCACACCAGTCGAAGTACACGGCGCTGGGTCGCGCCCCACAACCGGCGGCTCCAGCGCCGGTGTTGCCACGGTTGAAGCCAATTCTGTTTCAACTGGAAGCGGCTGGCAGATTCTGTGGAGTGAATCGGAAGTTCGACTAAACTCGACGCTTGCTGTCACAGCTGATTTAAACCAGCTCCGGTTGGATTCATTCAATCTCGAATCATCGGCACTGCGTTTAGCGGCGCAGGGAAATATTTCCGACCTGCTTGAAAGTATGACGGCAAACATCCAGGGGAACTGGTCACCGGACTACGATAAAGTCAACGATTTGATCGCAGCTTACACTGGGAATGCCATTCGTATATCGGGGGGGGAGTCGCAAGCTTTCAATATTCGCGGACCGTTGTTTGTTCCGGCGAGTCAATCTTCCGGCCAAGGGAACGCCTGGCTGTCCAACCAACTGCGGGCTGAAACTAAAGTTTCCTGGAATCAAATCGATTTGTTTGGACTACTGATCGGCCCGGAATCGGCGACCACGCACTTGGCCAACTCGGCGCTTACCATCAAGTCTGGCGCTATCCCGGTGAGCGGTGGAACGGTGCAACTTGCTCCGGTAATACACTTTCGCGGTGAAGCACCGACAGTTGTCGTTTCCGATGGTGTGATCGCTGATCGAGTCCGACTGACCGTACAGAACTCTCAAGAGTGGTTAAAGTATGTGGCACCGGTCGTGGCTGACGCGACTTCAATTGAAGGCGCTTTCAGCGCATCGACAAGCGGACTGCGACTACCCTTAGCAAATTTTAACGCCGCAAGGGGTGATTTAGTGTTGTCTATCCACGATGCGCGAGTTGGTCCTGGACCGTTGGGGCGTAACCTGATCGGGTTCGCCAATCAATTGAAGTTGATCATCGAAGGTCCAATGGCCTCCCATGTCGCGGATGCCAATAGTGACTGGTTGATCGTTCCGCAGCAGGAGATTCCGGTCGAAATCAAAACCGGTCGAGTGATCCACCGCGGCATGACATTTCGCTCGGGTGAGACAGTAATTACGACGCACGGAAGTGTTGGATTCGACCAAAGTCTGGATCTGGTTGCCGAGATACCCATTCTGGACCGATGGATCGGGGACCGACCTTACTTGAAAGGTTTGCGAGGGCAGAAGATTGCAGTCCCGCTGACCGGTACGATTTCCAGTCCGCGGCTTGATTTGAGTGTGTTGCAGAATCTCACGTCGCAGCTTGTGCGCCGGTCTGCTGAAACCGCAGTTCAGAATGAACTCGAAAACTTGATTCAAAACGAGGGAAAGAAGCTTCAAGATCAACTTCTTAAGGGAATCTTGAAGCCCAATACCGGGGGCCAATCCGAAACGGGGCCTCCCGATTCAAAACAGGAATTGTTGAATAACGCGATCAACGAAGGGATCAACCAATTCTTTGGGCCGCGCCGAAAACAATGAACCTGATGCGTCAATCGTTGCAAGTGGAGACTCGCTCCGCGCAATCTAACCAGCGGCACTCCGAGAAAATTTGACGATTCGACCGCTGACGAATAGTCCTGGTTCCAACGTTACCGTCGGTGATGCCGAGTGATTGCGCAACGCTGAATGTCGGAAGAATTATGCTTCTGGTTGCCGAAGTCGCCGAATTGCATAACCAACATCGAGATCATAGACATCCGAGGTGACCTCGCGCGTCATCACTCCAATTAGCTTGACAGCCGCATTTGGCTTGATGCTCTCCAGGGCGGCCACTAACGCGGCCCGAGAACTAGCACTGGTATCATAGCTCTCAATCGTCAGTTCGCCCTTGTTATACGCGACGAGAAGGTAACGCGCTCCGTATCCGCGATTACTCCAACAGAAGTCCTCGTCATGGCCAGAAATAATCGTTGTACAGTCGCCAATCAACGAGCCAACAAATGATCTAAATAACTTCATTCTAATTCACTTACGTCAGACCGAGTTCATTCGTATCGATACAACAATGTAGGTCATAAACGCTGCTGATGAAATCAAGTTCCGCTGCGTGGACCGAATTTGACGATTGGCGGAAATAACTTAGTTCCAATCTCATTCGAATGCATTGCGAGTCCGGTGCGAACTTTGGCGGAAGGACTAGCACTTTGTCAATATTAAGAGTTCGGATTGCTGAGTATCAGCCGGAACGCACGAGCGTCCAGTTTTTCCGGCCTGAACCGGGTGCTAACGCACACCGGCTACGCTAATCTCTAACCTGGACAAAACACTAGCAAATGATTGCAAACCAAACTCTCAGTTTCGTTCTGACTCGTTCTAAAGACGTTGAGAGCGCATACGAAAAAATATGGGAACCGGGTGGTTTCAGGGACGTGTTTGAAAACGCCCGGTGTTGCCGTGGCGTGTTTAAACCGCATTTCTCACATGGAAAGCGTCGAGAGGGGCCATCTGCCGCTGGGGACAGCGGCAGCTACAGTAGGTCGGCCTGTCAACAGGCCGACACATCCTCAGGCCGACACTTTGACCGGAACGCACCGTTGCCCACAACACTGACAATTGCCCAACAATCGAGCGATCGCCAACGCAAAAGTCATCGTTGTGAGAAATGCGGGTTAAACCGGAAGTACTTTGGTGAAACGGGCGTGACCGGCGTCGCACCGTTTTTCACTGAAGTTTGCCGCAGGGCTCGAAACGTTGAACTTTTTGGCCGTAGTGGCCACACAACCGGTAGCTTTTATCCAAATTCCAGCAGTCCATCGAATAACGTCACCAAAACCAGCTTGCATGATCCGGCACGAGCCTTACGATAGTCGATATAATTAAAAACTGCGCGACGCTTTTTTGCGCCTGAATCGAATTTGGTATTGGTACTGAAATTTATGAGCGAATCGATCACCCGGCTCTGCCTTGTTCTGCACAATCACCAACCGGTGGGTAATTTTGATCATGTGTTCGAGCAGGCGTATCAGGACAGCTATTTGCCCTTTCTGAATGTGTTTGAGCCGTTCGATGACTTGAAAATCACTTTGCACCTGAGTGGCCCGTTGGCGAAATGGCTGGATAAGCGGCACCCAGACTATCTTGACCGAGTGGCGGACCTTGTCGAAGCGGGCCGGATCGAGATCATTGGTGGTCCGCTATACGAGCCAATTTTGACGATGCTTCCGACTCGTGATCGAATCGGTCAAATCAAAATGTATTCGGAATGGCTGCAGGATCGGTTACAGGCACAAATCGACGGCATGTGGATACCGGAGCGAGTTTGGGAGGCATCGTTGACGCGTGATTTGGTTAGTGCCGGGATAAGGTATTCGCTGCTTGATGATTTCCACTTCCTTAATTCCGGAATTCCTGCCGACCAACTGAATGGTTACTTTGTTACGGAAGACGAAGGTCATGTACTTCGAGTCTTCCCCGGCAGCGAAAAACTTCGCTACCTCATTCCGTTTGCCGAGCCTGATCAATCGATCGAGTACTTGCGGGAAAAGAGCCGGCGGTATCCAGGATCGGTTTACACGTTTGGTGACGATGGTGAGAAATTTGGTACGTGGCCGGAAACCAAACAGCACGTCTATGGAAAAGGGTGGTTAAAGCGATTCTTTGAGTCACTGCAAACCCATCGCGAGTGGCTGCGTTCCTGCACCATGCAGGAAGCAATCATGGCCACCCCACCCTTGGGAATTGCGTATTTCCCCAATAGCAGCTATCGCGAGATGACCGAGTGGTCTTATCCGGTCACACGACAGACAGAATTTCACCAATTGGAGTCCAAACTACAGGGCCATGAGCAATGGCCAGCAATTCGTTCGTTCATACAAGGTGGTTTTTGGCGAAATTTCAAGCTCAAGTATAGCGAAGCATCCGAAATGTATTCGCGGATGATGTTTGTAAGCAGTTGGTTGAACCAGGCCGTACAAGAGGGGCGGAACGATGGAAACATCGACTCCGCTCGCGACCATCTGTATTCCGCGCAATGTAATTGCGCCTATTGGCACGGGGCCTTTGGGGGCATTTACCTTCCACATTTGCGAAATGCAATTTATCAACACTTGATCGAAGCTGAATCCGCAATCAATCGGGCCTACAACCGAGATCGACAATGGATTGAAGCTTCGGCCGATGATTTCAATTTCGATGGACATCCGGAAATCCGTCTGGCCAACGATCAGCTCACCTGCTGGATGAGCCCTGGTCAAGGCGGAATGATGTACGAATTAGACCTTGGCGCTGTTGGTGTCAACCTGTTGGCTACCATGCAGCGCCGTCCCGAAGTGTATCACGAAAAAGTGGCTGCCGGAGAGCAGAAACATGATGACGAAACCGCCAGTATTCACGACCGCGTTCGATTTAAACAGCCTGATCTCGACCAGCACTTAATTTACGATACAACTCCTCGCAAAAACTTGATCGATCATTTTTGGGATGAGAACGTCTCGCTCGAGCAGATCGTGGCGGGAACAGCTCAAGAGCGAGGTGACTTTGCCGACGGCAGCTATCACGCAAAGATACGGCGTAAAC
>JBGTDM010000332.1:0-2783 GCA_041748315.1 Pirellulaceae bacterium | reverse complement strand
CATTTCACCTCAAGGAAACCGACAAGTTGATTTTTCTGAGTTCCGCATGTCCGAGTTATTTCGAACAGATCTTAGTTGAAATTCGTCAACAGCCAACCGGGGAGTATCATAAGTGACGATTCGTCAACAGTAAAAACCCATGAACGTATAACCATTCTGCTTTCAAGCCGACGTTCGAACTCGTAAACATTACGCCTGGCCAAGTTCGTGATATGACCGGAATTCATACCTTCGAACCGCACTAAGCGATTGGAAGGTTATTCGTCTTTTCGATTCTTGGCAATCGATTTCTCCAATGCAATTGACAATGCCGTTAAAGTCAAATTGACTTTACGGGCGCCTTCCTGCTAGCATTATTAGGCGGACAAGGGTCGACGTGACATCTTGGCAGGAGGCAAATAGCCGTCAAGAAATCCTTGATTGATCCCCGGATTCTATCGAGTGAGGTCCCTTTGGAATAGAGCATGGATATGCTTTTGAAGCCAATTTTAATTGTATACAATCTCCCCAATTCAATGATTGGCTTTGCTTTCGGGATGGTAGCGATTGCCAGTGGCGGTTCGTTTCAATTTCGCGAGGGTTGTCTCGAATTTCACGGAGGTTTTATCAGGTGGTTTCTCAAAAATATTCCACCGTGGTCGAAAAACGCTGGCATGGCAGCGATGACTTTGGGGCATGTCATCATCGGGCAAAATACCGGTATGTTGGCTCGTGCTCGTGCCCACGAACACGTTCATGTTCGGCAATACGAGATATGGGGTCCCTTGTTTCTCCCCGTATATTTGGGATTTTCCTTTCTTCTATGGTTGAGCCGACGTGATCCGTACTTGGACAACCCGTTTGAGGTCGAAGCGTTTGGCAAAGTCGACCATCGGCGGACTTGAAATCCGTTTAGGCTCCGATATTCGGTTTGCACTGATGAAGGACTGGCACATCCAATGATAACTGAACGCCTCAAATGAATCACAACTGCGCGTTAAATGTTGGTGCCCCCTGAAAAACGGGCGGAAGTCTGATTCTGAGAATAGAGGAATGAAGAGACTTGTCTGCCAAACCAATTGAAACGAGCCCTCGATCACGAAGTCGTTCCGCGCGATCGCCGAAAGCGGACTCCGTACGACACCATCGCAAGGAGATTGAACGTCTCGTTAAGCTCTGTATCGAATCGTTAGCCAACAACGGCGATCCCGATCGGTTGCCTGTCGACGCCTGTAATTCAGGAGATGGTGCCAAGTCTCTGGCCCAGTCAACATATTTCTTGATTGCGGTTGAAGCAGAACTTGCGTCTCAGCCGATCTCGGAAAAGCATTTCAAATGGCTTTCCACACTGAGTCATCCACCGATTTGCAACATGTTCCAACGATATTCTCAGTTGGATGCGCGCTGGTTAAAAGCATATGTGCACCCCATTGTTGAACGATTGCAGATTGCTGGCGCCGGGTTGCATCCCTTCGAAAGATTGATGGAAATTTGCCAACCGGTTGAGCGAAAGTCCAATGGTGTGTTCTACACGCCACCGGTATTGGCCAACGCGATGGTTGATTTAATTGACCTGGAGCTAAACAAATCGTTTGGCCTTACTGATGGGATCGGGTCCGAAACGTCGAGGATCGAAGTGCTTGACGGCGGGCGGAGATCCAGATCAACTGAGCAGGATCAACCGGATTTCGAAGGAATGCCGGATCTGATCGCAACACATCCCTTTGTTCAAATCGTGGATCCAGCCTGCGGATCGGGAGTGTTTCTGGCAGCTTGTTTCAAACATTTTTGCAGACACCATCATTCTACACATTCTCGGGTCCGATTCTTGAAACAACTTCATGGTTTCGAGATTTGTCCTATTGCGATGTCATTATCGCATCTAAACCTGATTCGCGAACTTGATTGTGAAGAGGTTGAACAGTTGACCGTTCCCCTGAACCTGTTTGCCCTGGATGCCTTGTCGTTACCGGAATTGTATTTAGGTCTGGCCAGCGGTGATGCGGAACTCACCAACCAAGGCTTGGACAAGGTGGTGCAAAAGTCATTCACCGTCGTTATAGGGAATCCTCCTTATGGCGTATTATCTCAGCCGGCGACAAGTGAAATGAAACGGTTACTTCACGGCGAATCAGCGGTCGAACTCGACCGGAAAAGCTATTACGATTTCACATGCACGGGCGCGAAACCTCGGAAAACATGGCTACACGATCTCTACGTTCAATTTTTTCGGCTTGGGCATTGGATGATTGACCGTGCGGGTGCTGGCATTCTGTCGTTTGTTTCCAATGCAAATTTTCAAGACAACATTGGGTTTGCAGGTATGCGACGCCAGTTGCTTCATAGCTTTTCATCGATTCGACTGGATGATCCGGTGGAGTTGCTCGGCGCAAGTCACCCAAAACCATTTTCAATAAACACACCTGTCACCGTCGCAACCTTTGTCAAACCGATAGAAACCACAATACCGCAGACGACAAGCCTTCGATCAACGACGTTGGACTCCAATATTATACGCGGCGGGACCGCTTTTATCCCCGAGCCACCGTTTTTCAACTTTTCGATTCGGAGACGCAGCCAAAGTTTCGAAAGAGGTATCCCAGTCACAGATTTATTTCCCGTACGTTCATCGGCGATTGTGACGGCACGTGACTGGTTGGCTGTCGGTTTTAATCGCGACGAACTGATGAGAAGAATTGGGGACTTCGCAAATCTTGCTATCGGTGACGAACACTTTCGAGACATTGCCCGGACCCGCACTCGTTCGATGAGATACTTGCCTGGAGATAGTCGGAGTTGGCAGC
>JBGTDM010000331.1:0-1915 GCA_041748315.1 Pirellulaceae bacterium | reverse complement strand
GTAAGTTGGCGAACGATATTCGTCGAGAGATTTCGGCATTGCTAATCCTATCAAAATAGCGGACAATTTCTTCCGAGGTAACAGAATAAAATCACCCGGATCAAAATCCGTGTCAACCCCAACTTTTTGACAGCCCAGGCTTAGCCGGTGTGCGCTAGCACCCGGTTCAGGCTGTTAAAACCGGGCGCTAGTGCGTTCCGGCTGATACTCAACAATCCGAACTCTTAATATTGACAAAGCACTAAGGGACTTTCCAGGCTAAGAAGCGGGGTTTGAGTCCAGCGTTTAGGCTGCAAAAAACAAGCTGAAGCTTGAACTCCAACCGAGCTTTTTTGGCCTAGACTGCGCACTAGCTGCCTTGGATTTTAATCCCCCCTGACTTTGGAAACAACCCTCCATAATCCGGGAACTCTGTAGGATTTCAAGGGGAATTGGCGGACGAATACGAAGCTGATCGTGGTCGACAAAAATTCTGCCGACACCAACACAATTGCCCTAGAACAATCAACGAATGGGTCTCCGCCGTGGACGACCAACAGGGTTCTATGGGCATCGTACTAAGGTCGGCACCGGGTGACTGAGTTTCTGGGCCAGCTTCCGGAGATCTTGCTCCTTGCCCAGAAGCTGTTTCCGAATGACACCCGATAGCAATCGAAAGACTCCCATCCGCTCCACCAACTGCATGGCAATCGTCGATTTGCCGCTTTCGAAGATTCCGTGCATTATCCCGGTTGGTTGCGGCGAACAAGCCACGTGCGGCGCGTCGTAAACACAACACCATCCGGACTCGGCAATAATCCTTGGCCGACCCGCAAGCTTCGCCGTCGGCAAATCAAGTCCACTTTGACGCGTACCATTGCCCGATAAACTCACGTCTATGCGGTGACTCTACTTGTTACGCAGCCACCCTTCCAACAGCTTTTTGGTCTCAGCCGCCGAGTTTTCGGTGAACATTGGGCCGGCAGCGATGGGAACCGCTTCATCATCGACGCAACGCACAAAAACCTGGTAGCTCGAAACGTGATGTTTGACCGTTCGCACCGCGACTTGTTTGGTAGCGATCCTTTCAATCATAGCCAAGTCAATTTCTCGATGAGTGCCAACGGGGAGTAACCAACGACGCTGATCGATCGTCATGCGCTGCTTCGCCCGGTCCATGGATACCGTGATCGTTTGTAACGAAAGTAAGCCATACAATCCCCCGATAATGCAGACTCCGCCCAGAATCAATCCGGGAATGAGCCCGCTCTCGGTGTATTTGTATGTCCCCCCGTTGGATTGGCCGACCGCCTCATTACATCGGTCAACGATCTCGCGTTTCTTGTCGCCATCGGCCATTGGAAAATCGGCATAAAAGAACTCGCCAGCGGTTGAGAAAGTGACGCGATAGGTTGGACTGAATCCTTCGTGCAGCTCCAGGGAAATGTCAGCAATTTCCCGTACAGGAATCGCGAACTCTTTAATCACCCAGGCGCTCAGAAATCGCTTCTCATACCGCGCGGTTTCGTCATTGACCGATAACGAAGTCTGGTGCGCCAAAAACCACATCGCCAAAACACCGAGACCGATGAATACCAGTCCCGCAATCACATAAATCCATCCGGTCGGTCTTAGGACGAATTGCAACTGCTGTTTGGTGTTTTGATGGACTCTGATATTCATTGTCGATGGACCCGTGAGACGAGGTTACAGAGAATGTTCAACAAATTTGTATCGCATTGGCGGAACTGGTTGAAGTGCAGGCCGTCGAACTTTTTTTAGCGATTGCCTTTAGCCCGCATTTCTCACAACGATGACTTTTGCGTTGGCGATCGCTCGATTGTTGGGCAAATGTCAGTGTTGTGGGCAACGGTGCGTTCAGGTCAAAGTGTCGGCCTGAGGATGTGTCGGCCTGAGGACAGCGACGGTCTTGATC
>JBGTDM010000330.1:0-7036 GCA_041748315.1 Pirellulaceae bacterium | reverse complement strand
CCCCCAGGTATTTATCAGATTACAGAGATCAATGCGTATCCAAATGAACCAAGCCCGCTGCGTGGCTTTATCGATGGAAAAGATACCCTTGGCGCTGTCAACGGTGTTATCAATGGCACATTGATCAACGATCGGTTCAATCATATCGTTCTTGGTGCCGATGAACTCGGGGCCGAATATAACTTTGGTGAACTGAAGCCGACATCGATCAGCGGTTATGTCAGTATTGTGACACCATTCAAAACTGACGTTGTTGACCCAACTGATCCGAATCATCGTCCGATTGCCGGAGTGACGATCCAGCTATTTGACAACACGGGGAAACTATTGGAAACCACGCTCACGAATAGCACTGGTTTCTATAAGTTCGATAGTCTGGTGCCTGGCAACTACACCGTCGTTCAAGTTCAACCGGCCGGATATTTCGACGCCGGAGCCTCGATCGGATTCGTTAGCGGTGCGCTTCGTGGGGCAAACTTGACGCAAGATCATCTGTCAAACATTCAATTGCGCTCAGACGAACATGGTGTGCAATACAACTTTTGTGAGCATGCACCTGCATCGATCAGCGGCTTTGTCGTGGTGGCAACTCCAAACAAGCAAGCGGTGATAAGTCCATCCGACCCGGGGCATAAGCCGATCGCAGGGGTCACCATTCAGATATACGATAGCGAAAATCAACTCGTCGCGTCGACTGTCACGGATGCCACTGGTTACTATGAATTTTCCGGGCTGGAGCCAGGAACGTATTCAATCGTTGAGATTCAACCTCATGGTTACTTCGATGCCAAAACTCATGTCGGTACGGTTGATGGTGAAAGCCGAGGTGTCACCAACGTCACCAACAGAATTTCCAATATCAAGTTGGATTCCGGCAACCAGGGGGTACAGTATAACTTCTGCGAACATGAACCGGCATCAATCAGCGGATTCGTCGCGGTCGATAATGATGGAAAACGGAGTATTATCAACCCGAACCACCCAGGGCATCAGCCAATCGCTGGCGTCACGATTCAACTCTTTGATGAGGCTGGCAACCTGCTGGCGACCACTGAAACCAATAGCATTGGTTACTACGAGTTTAGAGATCTTGCGCCAGGTACGTATACCCTGCTTGAAACCCAACCGACCGGATTCTTCGATGCAGGTACATCCGTCGGCATGGTCGAGGGAGAAATTCGGGGTATTACCAATATCCAGGATCGCATTGAATCCATCGTTCTAAAAGGTGGCGAACGAGGAGTCCAATTCAACTTCTGCGAAGCGATCCATAGTGCGATTGCCGGACGAGTCTTCCAGGACGGAGCGGCCTTTGAAACCAGCGATGGAAATGTCCCCGCAAACTACCGAGATCAACGCGACGGTATTTTCCAAGTCGGCATTGATCAGCCAATTGCAGGAGTTCGATTGGAACTATACTTTTTCATCGATCCGGACAATGATTCGATTGCACCACGCCCCGTAACGTTGCGGGATGTCATCGGCAATTTCTATTCTCATATGGGGACCACCGATTTAAGCGCGCCACTCTGGGTGCTTACGGATGCCAATGGCAATTACCGATTCGATGGGTTGCCTGCAGGCAACTATATCGTGATTCAGCAGCAGCCGGCCAACTACATTGACTCCAATGATCGAGCCGGGACAACCACTGGATTTACGTTTAATTCGGTGGCAAGCGCCCAAACCGCGCCGCAAGCCGTTTTGTCGACGTTTTCCCTTGCACAGGTCATGGACTCGATCGTTAATATTCGAGTCAATTCGGGGGGTGAATCGCTGCAAAACAACTTTAGCGAGGTTTTAGCGATCCGCGCCGCTGATCCACCTCCACCGACTCCGCGTCCACCAATTGTCGACCCTCCACCGCGACTTCCGCCCTCGTCGAACCCGCTGCCACCGGGATCGCCCTTGTCACCCGGTTGGGGATTGGCAGGTCATTTGCCAATCAACAACATCGCAATCATCGGTAGCACGCGCGGCCCACATCTCGACGTCATGCCACAGTCCGCAGGGCAATTCACTTGGCACTTGAGTGTCGTCAATGGAGGCAATCCACGTTCCGTCGAGAGTAATGCTCAAGAGGCGAACTGGCTGCAAGCCTCATACTTGAACTCCCACGACTGGTCTCGGTTTAACATGACCGAGGGGACTTGGACGCTTGGTCAAATCGATGAAGACGGCACTTTCAGCACGCAATCAGAACCGATGAACTTCGGCATGTATGGCGGAATTCCGCTTGCTGGAGACTTCAATGGTGATGGTAAAGATGAATTGGTTCTATTCAAAGATGGGTTCTGGTTGATCGATATCAATGGGAATGGAATTTGGGACCGCAATGACTTGCTCATTAAACTGGGTGACGAGTCTGATCGACCGGTTGTCGGTGACTGGGATGGAGATGGAAAGGATGATATCGGAATCTACGGACCGATGTGGGAAGGAGATCATCACGCAATTAAAACCGAACCTGGTCTGCCAGACTTGGACAACCAAAACCTGACACGGCCGAAGAATGTTCCACCACCTGTCGATAGTGCGGCAACTGCCGGTCGAGTCATGCGTTTATCAAGCCACGGTCAATCTCGCGTCGATGTGATTGATCACGTCTTCGGCTACGGGGAGGAAAGTGATGTTCCCATTGCTGGTGACTGGAACGGTGACGGCATTCGAACGATCGGAATCTTCCGTGACGGAAAATGGAAGCTTGATCTCAACGGCGACGGCAAGCTCGATGCGAATGATATCGAATTTACTTTTGGGCAATCTGGTGATATTCCACTCGTAGGGGATTTCAACGGTGACGGTATCGACGAAATTGCGATCTATCGAAATGGAACTTGGATTATCGATATCAACGGCAATCGCCAAATTGACGCCGCTGACTTGGTATTCGAGTTGGGAGGAACTGGCGATTTACCGGTCGTCGGTGATTGGAACGGTGATGGTATCGCCGATCCAGCCATCTATAATTACGATATCCGCGTCAACTCGCTGGATATCCGCTAGTCCGTAGCAATCAAGATTGCATCGACAAGCCAATCGCAAACTGCCATGGCTCCGATGCGACCCTGATTCGGTTTTTTCGTCGCGCAAAATTTACGCAGTCATTGATCGAATGGCTGCAGGACCGCGACTGGCGTCTGCAGACTGCGCGCTATGTGATGTGCGGCGTTTGCTAATTCTCGATATGGCGTTGGTCCGCCAACGATAATTTTTCGATGAGAAGCTTAACCGTTGTGCCATCCGGTTTTTCAAGGACGACTTGCGAACCGTTCACTTCGACCAGTTTCGCTTCGATCGTATACTGTCCGGTGCTGTCGGTCCAGGTCCTGAACTCGTCAGATGAGTGGGATACGGAAGACTTGCCAAAAATCGCCTCGCGGATTTCCGTTTCAGTCACTGAATTTAAAATCGTTACGGATTGCGAGCCTACGCCAGGAATTGCCATGGTTTCGGTACCGGCGACATAGACAGGTGTGGGAGAAATCTTTTGCCCGGTCGAAAGGCCCGCTGTCGATTTCACCCACATCAAATACGGCAATTCGTTGTAGATCACAATCACATCGTGCTCGTTGAACGCATGCAACACGATCCCTTCGTACATGTAGCCGATTTTATGCAAACCTCGAGGATCGAGCCATGGCCCGCCGTTCATTAACAACGCAAACAACGATTCATCGTCGGCCTCACGACCCAATTGGTTTTTAACTCGCTCCAATCGGGAGACCAGGCTCTGCTGTTCGGCAACCCGCCGTCGTTTGACCGACTCATTTCGAAAATAGTAACGATCAATTCGAGGAAACCTTTCCACCGCAACTTCCGAACGGCTGGCGCCTGGAGGAATATAGGTTTCTCCGCTTCGCATCCAATCCAATACTTTTTTCTCGCGGGTCAATCCGGTGCGCAGATCCTTAGCGAGTTCGCGATATTCCAATCTTCCCCGCTCAATGTAATCCTCCAAAGCGTGAACAGGTATTTCGCCACGCGTGATCATACTTTCCGTTGCTTCGGGACTGACCTCAGCCATCTCAATCCGGCCAACTCCGGTCCTGAGATCGACGATGCGGCTTTGTTTCGCCTTATCAACCGCAACCCTAATATCATCAACCGAGATTCCAAAGTTCAAATTTTGAGCATCACCAGCAGATCCCAAGGTGCTCATTGCAACGACTTCGCCACGTGAATTGATGAGCGGGCCACCGCTGTTTCCCCCAGATATCGCCGCGTCGATCTGAACCCACGTCCCCTCGATCTTGGGACGCCCAACCATTTCGCGAAATTCATTTTGTTCACGAATTGCACTGACAATTCCACGCGTCGCCGAAAAGGATAACCCGCGCGGCGAACCCAAGGCGACCACTTGTTCGCCTTTTCGAGGTAAAGCATCGGCTAAAATGATTGGATCGAAACCTGAACCGGCCAGTCTGGCAACGCAGATATCCCGGTTCACATCGATGACATAGGTCCCTGTGATTTCATGAGATCGGCCATCGGCGAACTTGGCAATGGCCTTGCTGGCGCCTGCCATGACATGCACGTTGGTCACCATGAGCCCATCCGCACCCACGACAAATCCGCTTCCCAACGCGGCTCCGCCTAGACCATCAACCTCAATTCTAACGACACTCCGCTCGCTACGCGTGATCACATCGGCGAGATCATCCTGGCCTGAAACCATGGAGTGATGACCGGACATCGCCGTCAGACTGAGAAACATCAAAACCGCCAGCCGCATTGCGACCACGGTATGTGGAAGGATGAACCTCATCGGCAGGACCCTGGAAGTAGAAGTGATGTTCGAAAACCAAAACACAAAGATACTTGTCTTTGGTACTTGATACTTGACTTTATTCTACAATTAATGTAGCTGATATCAAGCATCAGAGTTCAATATTGGCAAACGTTCGATTCAAACCAACCCGAATTTCTGCGAGTCTACGGCAAGCATGCCGATTTTACCTCAATACTGGGGTGATTTTCTACTTGGTCAGCTGCAAAATCGCAATCCTGTAACACAACATCGAGAAAACATATAATGTCGCAACAGACTACAAAAACCTCTTCGGAGCAACAATTGCGTTTGCCGTAATCAGGCCTCCGGCCAAAGCCACCGCAACGATGCTCATCGCAAAGGCTGATTCGATCCCTTGAATTCCCTGCCGATCGATAAATGCAGTCACGCTCAAGTAGCCTAAGCTCCCCGGCACCAGCATTAGAATTGCCGGCATTTGGGGAATGAGAGCCGGACGATTGAACACTCGCGCATACAAATTCGACAGGACACCAACCACGCCTCCCCCAACAAACGCTCCCCACTCTGCACCATACGCTTGCTGGGCAATATCGGCAGCGACAAACCCAATCCAGGCGACGGGACAGATCTTTGCCCAATCACTTATGCGACCTCGAAACAGGATGATAAACGAAAAAGGTGCGATAAACAGTGCCAAGTATTTTACGTAGTCGGGCACAGCGGTCGACACGAACTCAGCAGGACGAATATGTCCCCCTAACCGCCAAGCCAATGCGACGCCGACCGCAAGCGTCAAAAAAACGACTCCGGCCCCAGCCAACCGAGAGACTCCGCTGGAAAGATGCCGATTGGCAAGCTCGGTCATGGCAATCGTTAACGACAAACCTGGGAGCACAACAATCAACGAGCCCAAAGTCGTAATTCGATCATCGATCGGAAACAACCAAGCAGAGGTCATCAACGCCAATGCCGCACAGCAAAATCCAGCGCTGAACTCCAAAAGTCGTTCACCGGGTGCGATCCAGTTAAGCGCCCAACTCAATGCATGAACAAACAACCCCAACACAAAAGCAGCCGCTGCTTCACCCCAACCCCCTCCCAGAAAAATCGTCGCACAACCGCAGGCAACGGCCGTCGCCAACGCAACCAATTTCCCACCAAACCGTGTGGGAGCCGATTCGATTCGCTCCAGCTCGGCTGCCGTTTCCGCAAGCGAACATGATTGATGCTCCAAGCGTTCCAATGCCTCGTCAAAATCAGCTAGTTTGCCCAGATCGATCGCCCCAGCATCGACGCGCATCAATTGAGCGCGGCGTTGATCAAGATTAAATGAAACGAAGAGCGATGTCGGTGTGTATAGATAATCTGCGTCGATCCCCAACGAGCGCGAAACGCGTTTCATCACGCCTTCCAATCGATGCGATGGGGTGCCGTATCGATGCAAAAGCTCCGCAGCTCGGATCAACACCTTCGTCTTTTCTTCAAATGACTTGTCAATCTCGACCATCAATCAGTTTTTCCAGAATAGTAAAGTTTCATTTTGGTTGACAGGACCACGTTGATCGCGGTTCGTACTCCCTGCAAAAAATGCGATGCTGGCAGGTATCCAACATCTTTGACGAGTGCTCTTTCCAGGTTAGTGATTACGGTTAGCCGGTGTGCGCTAGCACCCGGTTCAGGCCGTAAAAACCGGACGCTAGCGCATTCCGGCCGATACTCCGCAATCCGAACTCTTAATATTGACAGAGCACGATCGGATATTTGGCGCTTATCGAAAACCGACGTGCCGGGTTTTCGTGTTCCGATCGCCAGAAAGAATTCCGCCTGAAGGCGGAACTACAAACATTCTCCCCGTTGGCACTAATGCTAATGTGCGGGCTGCGCCGTGCGTACCAACTTTTACGTGAACCTCTTCCAGTCATTCTTGACAAAATAAATGAAAGTTCGGCGGCATGAGCGTTCGTAGTCCCGCCTTTAGTTCGTAGTCCCGCCTTTAGGCGGTTTGTCCGTAGTCCCGCCTTTAGGCGGTCTTGGAAAATTAGCAATCAATAGGTGGGCACCTTTTATTTTTTTTATTTTTGATTGCGTTCAAACTCCTCGTCAGTTCCGTCTGGATTCCATTTCAAAACGACTAACGGTACTTAGTATCTAGGTCAGACATCTAAATCGACTCGATTCGCGCAAGAGCCAGATTGATTTAGATTCTTAAAAAGCGCTGATCCTCGCTGGCCAGCAAGGATCAGCAACGGCTTGTAGATCGTCGGTACTTAGGTCGCTCAAGAC
>JBGTDM010000329.1:0-24467 GCA_041748315.1 Pirellulaceae bacterium | reverse complement strand
GGCAATGACCGCAATGGACCCAAGCCAAGCACCATGGCAAATTGTGGATGCCCGTCAAATCGGGGATGGCCTTGAAAAAATGACTTACGTCCTTGAGGGGACGCAGGACGTGTCCACACTCGTCGGTCGTTTATTGGGTGGTGTTATGAAGCTAAACTGAACATGGCACCCCTGAATCCAAAAAAAGGCACCCGTTCGGGTGCCTTTTCGAGATACTTTTGGAGTTCGAGAAAATTGGAACGCGATTAAGCGTTAATGCCGGGGAGACCAAGACGCATGTCAAAGGGAACGTCTTGTCGCCTGAATCACGTCAAACTTAGTCTTGATTCGCCGGTGATTTTGGCGAGACACTCGCACCATTCGTCGGTCCTTCAAGACGTCGTGGTTGCCGCGCTTGCCGACCTTTTGCGTTGTTCTCGTCATAGTAGGTTGTGCCATATCCATATCCATATCCATATCCGTAGCCATAGCCGTTGTACGAGTAACCAGCTCGGTAGGCTCCATAGCTGTATTGGCTACCGTATCCGGTCTGAACACCGACGCCGTTGACGACAACGCCGACGATGCTTGCGCCCAGGCTGTTAAGAATTTCCGTTGCACGTTCGGCACTTACCTTGACATTCTTTTTAATACGCAACGCCAGAATGACACCGTCAACTCGAGCTGCCACTGGGCAAGGATCGGTAACGGCCAACAAGGGTGGTGAATCGATCACCACGAAGTCGAATTTCTGACGCATTTCGTTGATGAGTTGCTTGACACGAGGTGAGGTAATCAACTCTGCGGGATTACTTGGTTTTGGTCCACACGGCATGATTGAAAGCCCATCGATCTCTTCGCACTCGTAGACGCATTCATCCCAACGGGAATCACCCGCTAAAACCGTTGCGAATCCTTCGTCTGCTTTAATGCCGAACATGTGATGAAGTGTCGGGCGGCGCATGTCGCCATCGACCAACAGAACCCGTTTGCCGGATTGCGCGATCGAAACAGCGAGGTTGGCAGCGATTGCGGATTTGCCATCTCCTGGAGTCGGGCTGGTGATTTGAATCACCGAGTGCGATTTCCCCTGAGTGTTAAAGTACAAGGCCGTCCGAATGGCACGGAAGGCTTCAGCGGACTGCGACTTGGGCCGATGGAATGAACAAATGACTGGATCGATCAATGTATTTTCCAGCTTGTAGCGTTTTGACATCGCGATAACTGGAATGTGACCGATCAGCGGAATTCCCAATTGCCGTGTAATTTCGTCTGGGGAGCGGAAGGTTTTGTCAGCGATATCGACGAGATATCCCAGGCCCAAACCGACCATCGTTCCAAACAATGCGCCGATTGCCAATAGTAATGGCAACTTTGGCCAAACGGGTAGTCCAGTGTTTGCTTCAAACAGGATCTCGAAGAAAAATCCTCGGGACTCCTGGGTATTCGAACTGTCGGCCTCAAACTGCTTCACGATTTTTTCAGCTTCGGTCAGAAACAGTTCAGTTTTTTCCAATTTCTTATTGTGCATTTCAATTTCATCTTCAACAACTTTCAGTTGAAGAACGCGTTGAAGTGCCTGTGCTTTTTTTGCTTCAACTTCGTCGAGTGCCTGCTGAAGTTGCACGATAGTGGCTTCGAGGTCTAGCACAAACCTCCGCACAACCTCCTCTGGACTAACGACCATCTCGGAATCCTCAATATTCTCTTCGAGAAATTGCGACCAGAGAGCAATTCGCTGATCCAATTGCTGCATGACTGGATGGTTAGGTCCATATTGCTGAGACCCGATTTGTTTTTCAACTTTCAATTGTTCGACAAGTTTGGCGACGGATAATCGTTCGCGCGAGAGTTCACGGCCAAATCCAACGTTGTTCGCCGGGTTTTCGTCAAACGGGCCGCGTAACAGGTCACCCTGTTGGACAAGCAGCCAGACGATTAAACTATCAGCGCCCTCCCCGTCCGCCTTCATAATCTCAAGGCGATCTCTGGTATTTTTCTTTGCTGCGAGCACCTTTTGGATGGCGTTCGAGTCCTCTTGGGCCTCGGCGAGAAGCATTTGTTCGAACGTGCTGCCCATCCGGTTTGTAAGCGGGACCGCGTCGTATTTGGCTTTCGCCGAGTAAACCAACGTCAGTTGTTCATTGTATTCCGTTTGCAACGACTCTTTAATTGCCTTGAAGGTCTCAATGATCTGGCGCGACTCATTGCGATGTTTGGCCTCAAGCTCAGTTTCGTAGAACGCGATCAAGTTGTTCAAGATCGTGCTACAGTCGTTGGGATCATTACATCTATATTTCAAATAGAAAATGTCGGTGTTGTCACGGTCGACCTCGATTTCCAGATTTTCCTCGACCGCAAAAATGATTTCGTCCTTATTCATTCCCTCGAATGAATTCAACGCATAAAGGTCCTGCCTCGCATCAAAACAACGTTTAATAAACACCGGGCTGTCGATCTTGTCGGCATGGCTCGACTGTGTGGCGTCAAGGGCTTTGCCGATTTCCTGGCTGCGCGCCAAGTTTAAACCGTACCGATTTTTCGGCTCGATCTCGATCTTGGCATTGCTTTCATAAATTGTTTCAGCCTGGTAGTAATAACCAGTCGCGCCGAGGACTCCGGCGACAAATAGAACGAACACAATCCACTTTCGACGATTGAGCATTCCCCAAAAATCAAACTTGGTGGATTGATCCAGCATCTCTTGTGTTGCAGCGATCAACGGGGTTTGTTGCTGATATCCAGGTAACTGATCCACTAGTGTGACTCCATGAAAAGATTCAAAAGGGACTTGCTCAAAAGTTGTATTTCAACAAAAGCGGTTTGGGCTGGATCGCCACGCTTGCGTAGGGCACGAACGTCATTGGGGTGCAAAAAAAATCGACGTCGATTGATTAGACGGCTGTAGGCCATTCATCCATAAAGAATCTACGCACATCACTCGTTTTATCGGAGACTTCCAGTATACCAATTTACTTATCAATCTCAACAGTTCATGATACGGATTGTACCATTTTTTTTGGAGGTTTCATCGAATATTAACGGTTGGACGCCAAGTTTTCGGATTTGCCGCACCTGCCGATTTTGCGTCCTAGTACGTCAGATCCCTGGACAAGGTTCAGAGAATGTCAACGACAAATCTTGGAAATTTTATGCAGCATCGATTCGAGGGACGACCGCGGGTTGCTACGATTTCCAAATAGAACGGATGTACAGCTCGATAACCCCGAAGTGCAACTAGACTCTTTTCATCGTCATTAAATATTAATATTCGATAGAACCGGGACAGTTGGTACAGGTTGAGGAACGACGTTTGCTCGGCAATCAGGTGAAGCGGAAAAATCCGTAGTGGTTTCGCGTCAGTGGAGCCATCACCGATCGCGGGATTTCACCCGGTTTGCGGAAATCGAAGGGGAGAACAGTGCCAAGGCTCTATTTCTCTTCATTCGGTTGTCGTATCCGGGCAGCCCATTGAACCGGTCTGCAAACGGTTTATTCATTCAGCGAAACAGATCCCACTTAATTTTTCAAGGGCTAGATCATGACGATTGGGCATCCAGCGCGCTCCGCGTGCTGTTTCGCTCGAAAGACGCGATGGCGTTTAACGGATTCGTCAAGATTTTGCTCATCACGACAGACTTTCAAGGCTCGAATCGCATACCTACGGTCATCGTGCCAGCAGATTTTGCCATTGACTCTATGAATATCCAACCCTCCTTGATCGATTCGGTATATCAACAGGCACATGACTTGGCCGAAACGTTGTCAGAACTTCATTTGCAAATCGTGTTTGCAGAGAGTTGTACCGCCGGATTGTTGTCCGCGACTTTGGCTCATGTCACCGGTATTTCGAATTGGCTGTGTGGTTCATTGGTTACCTATCAAGATGTTGTGAAAACAGGTTGGTTGAAGATTGACGCTGAACTGATCGAACGGTTTTCCAGTGCAAGCCAACGCGTGACGACAGCGATGGCGTCAGCCGCGCTCATCCAGACTCCGACGGCCCACATTTCGGTCGCGGTAACGGGCCATTTAGAAGTTGATGCCGTTGAACAGGGGTCTGTGATCTGGGCGACGCTTGGCTATCGAACTGATGGCCAGTTCATTGCTCACAACTCGGGCCCGATGAATGTTGTGGGCGATACCAGGCCCGTCCGACAATGGGAAGCTGTCAAAATGGTCCTCCAATTCACTTTGAAGTGTCTACGTTCGCAACACGTTCAACACGATATCAAGCCCACCGTGGGGTGATATAAACAACCTTTTGACTGCTTTTAAACCAGGAGATCGACAATGCGTTATGCTGCGTTCGCTTCACTTGTGCTCGTTACACGGTTTTTGATGATCCCACAAATCCCGAACATCGCCTGGATCGAACCGTCGATTCCGCGAGTCCTCCCAAGTCCATTTCAGCGCTCCAGGATCAACATTTGCAAGATCCCGACGTTATCGCTCGACGAGATTTCATGCGTGCCAAATTAATGTATACGCAAAAAATATTCACTGGATTGACAATCGGCGATATGGACATGATCGAAGAAGCCGTTCGAGAAGTTCAAATGATTACCGCCGGGGCTCAATGGGAGGCGATTGAGAATCCCGAATACGAAAAACTGACCGAAGAGTTTCAAGCGGCAGCCCGACGCTTGATGGAAGCTGCCGAAACAGGCAATATCGACGCCGCGGCCCTTCGATTTTACAGCCTTTCAACCAGTTGCATCGACTGTCACAAGCACATTCGCACCGTCGGGTACGAATTGTAACCGATTAGCTTTTTGCAGCCGCATCGGCGACGGCTCCGACAATGTCCAGCGAGGAAAGGATGCCTCGAATCTGGCCGGTTTCATCAACGACCGGTAAATGATGAACTCGATTCTTGGCCATTTTTCGACAGGCGTTGGCCAGCAAATCTTCTGCATGAACTGAGGTTACATCGTACGTCATCATCTCGCTAACTTTGCGAACGTCGCTCGTTTCGATCGAATCGTAGATGTATTGCAGCGACAGCGCTCCCGCATCGTGGCTGCGGGATAATTCGCGATCCTCGGCAAGGAAAAACTCAGTCAAATCAGAACGGGAAATCATTCCTACGCATGTCTGCTTGGAATCGATCACAGGCATCGTCGTCAACTCCAGATCAAGCATTTTGGCAATCGCATCTCGTAGGGTGTCGCCGAGCATGACGGTTTCGACATGGACCGTCATGATCTCGTTGACTCGAGTTTCAGCAAGGTTTCGGTTTTTCCTGTTCATCGTTTTACTCCCGATCAAGAATCGTTTCCGTTGGCCAAAACCACCCTCTGACCAAGCAGCTTTTACAGTTTTAGAATATCGGATCCAAAGTCCCACTTTCGCTGACCAATCAATCAAGATAACCGCCCGATCGTTGTCAAGACAAGGATCGATATTGCAGGTCGAGGGGGGTCGTTCAACTCTGGAAAAGATCATGCAAACGCCGGACCACCAGCGGTGCAGGGAGTGCAATATTCAGAATACAGGGTCAGGGGGACTTGGTCATTCTCCGAAGAAATGATGACTCCGGGATTCCCAAACGGTATGCGCCGCGATGGTTTTATGGAACATCGGGTCTCCTCCAAGGGTCTCAAGGCACGAGCGATTTGGCACAGCGGTATCGACAGATTTCCCTGTTTGATTCCTGCATAAGTCATCGAAACGATCCGTTAGTGATTCATGAATGGAGGACGACATCCGACAGAATTTGGCTTTCCCCAATCGACTCGTGACGGGGCAGGCCGTGAAAATCTGTGGAAAAAATCCGAGCGAGCATCACGAAAAATACTAGTCCGGTCAACGTCAGGAATGACTTCTGATACAATCAAAAGCAAAATAACCTGACGCTGGTCAACTGGCCTGGCGATCGTGTTTGTCTCTCTACCTTATTGCGATACAAATCGTTCAACGTTCGAGCCCATGTCTTCACCAATGATGGCCCAATACGACGCGGCTAAGCAAGCTTGCGGTGATGCGTTGTTGCTATTTCGCATGGGGGATTTCTATGAGTTATTCCATCAGGATGCGGAAGTCGCCGCCGCCAAGCTAGGGCTCACGCTAACGAGCCGCGACAAAGGTCCGAATGCGATTCCGATGGCGGGATTTCCTCACCACCAACTCGATGCCTACTTGAGCAAGCTTGTGAAGGCGGGAATGCGTGTCGCCATATGCGAACAAGTTGAGGATGCTCGAAAGGCGAAAGGACTGGTGCGACGCGAGGTCACACGGGTCGTCACACCGGGGACGATTACCGATCAACAACTACTCGACCCCCAGGCTCATAACTTTTTGGCCGCCATCTGTCAGAACGGAGCGGGGAACAGCGAAAGCGAGCAATTTGGGTTGGCCTGGCTGGATATTTCCACAGGAGAGTTTTGGACAACGCAAACCAATCGAGCGACGTTGGGCGATTTGATTGCGAGAATTCAACCTAGCGAGTTGATTGTTCCGGAAAGCGTCCAACAATCCAACTCAACCGTATCAATGAATCTGACCGCGATCAAGAGCTTGACCGCGGCGTCGTTAACGACGGTTCCAGATTGGACGTATAACTTTAAAACGGCGTTCGATCGGCTATGCTCGCATTTTAAAGTGGCGGACCTGGCTGGATTTGGTGTCGATGTCGAACAACGGTTCGCCATTTCTGCAGCGGGTGCGATCATTCACTACGTATTCGAGACGCAGCAACATTCGCTGGAACACATTGATATGTTGCGAGAATACCGCGAGGGGTGCTTTGTCGAAATCGATCAAGCTACCTGGCGAAGTCTCGAAATCACCGCAACGATCCGCAATCAATCTCGCGAGGGATCGTTGTTGGCGATCATGGATCAAACCATGACGTCGATGGGGTCCCGGTTGTTGCAGCAATGGTTGGCGAAGCCGTTAATTGCATTGATCCAAATAGAGCGTCGCCAGGAGGCGATCAGCGAGTTGAAATCACACCCATCGCTACGTAAAAGTCTGCGGGAATTTCTCAAAGGGATGCATGACCTGCAACGGCTCGTCGGCAAAATCAGTACGGGTCGAATTTCACCGCGGGATTTGCACCATGTTTGCCTTTCGCTCGAAAAGATCCCCCGCCTTAAAGAGAAGTTATCGGGGATTCAATCCGAAATTTTACGACAGATCGAAACCGATTTGGACCTTTGCCCGGACTTGCATGCAACGCTGCAACAGGCATTGATTGACAATCCTCCCCCTCACCTGCGGGATATCGGGTTTATACGAACCGGTTTCCATGAGGCGTTGGATAATTGTCGTGCGCTCGCGAGCGGCGGTAAGCAATGGATCGCTCGATATCAGGCACAAGTGATCGAAGAAACCGGTATCCCTTCGTTGAAGGTTGGTTTCAATAAGGTCTTTGGTTATTATTTGGAAGCCACGCACGCACATCACAACAAGATTCCCGATAATTTCATTCGCAAACAAACTCTCAAAAATGCCGAGCGTTATATCACGCCAGAACTCAAGGAATACGAAGAGAAAGTATTGGCCGCCAACGAGGAGTGTGAAATCCTTGAACTGGAGATTTTCGATCAGTTGCGGGAACTGGCCAGCGGTTACGTCATTCGACTCAAAGCGAACGCGACGTTGATTGCCAAGCTGGATGTCTACTGCAGTATGGCCGAACTGGCTGAGCAGCGTAACTATTGTCGCCCGTCGATGAATGAGACCTTGGACTTGGAGATCCTCGATGGCCGCCATCCGGTCCTGGATGTGATCGAACCGTCGGGTAAGTTTGTCCCGAACGACACGCGACTCGCAGGGGATGACGTGTTGTCGATGTTGATTACGGGTCCGAACATGGCCGGCAAAAGCACTTACATTCGGCAAGTCGCATTGATTGTGTTAATGGCTCAGGTTGGCAGTTTCGTTCCCGCCAGGTCCGCGACGATTGGAATGACTGATCGAATTTTTGCTCGTGTTGGTGCCAGCGACGAATTGTCCAAGGGGCAAAGTACGTTCATGGTTGAGATGACAGAGGCGGCTCGCATTTTGAATACCGCAACGTCAAGAAGCCTGGTTATACTCGATGAAATTGGCCGAGGGACCAGTACGTATGACGGAGTCTCACTGGCTTGGGCAATCGTCGAATACCTGCATGATCAGATTGGTTGCCGCACGTTATTTGCAACGCACTATCATGAACTCACCGAGTTATCAGGTTCGCTAGCGGGGTTGAAGAACTATAACGTTGCGGTCAAGGAGTGGGAGGATTCAATCGTGTTCATGCACAAGATCGTGCCGGGAGCTGCGGACCGCAGTTATGGAATTCACGTCGCTAAATTGGCGGGTGTCCCAGAATCGGTGAACCGTCGCGCCAGCCAGATCCTGGAGCAACTGCAATCCCATCAGGAGGGAGAAGTCGTTATTCGCACCGAGAACAACAATCCAAAGAGAGCCCAGCGGCGCGAGATTCAACTGACGCTATTCGGCCCGACGACACATCCATTGATCGAGAAAATTCAACGGCTGGATACTCATCATGTCACTCCCATGGATGCATTATCAATTATTCATCAATGGAAATCCGAGTTGGACGAAACAGAAAAAGCTTTACCCAAACCGAGCTAATGCCAAACGACGAAATGATTGAAATCTATCGGGCCGCAAATGCACCTCAGGCCGCTATGATTGGCTCACTGTTGGAAAACGCCGGGATTTCGCCGACATGGGATGGTGAATCGGTGAATGTCTTGACTGGCGAGTTGCCCATAGGTGGACCTCGCATTCTAGTGCGAGTCGAAGATGAAGCGGCCGCACGGAAGGTCATCGCCGACTTTGAAGCTGGCGAATACGTGATCGATCCTGATGATCAAAGCATAGATTTTCTGGATGACGAATTCGATTGGCCCGATTGTCCCCAATGCAATGAACCGCGCGAAGCACATTGCAAATCCTGTGGGTATACCGGTTTTGATTTCGAATGTACACCGCTGTATAAGGTTTCGGTGCCAGAGCATGAAAGCCGTTCGGAAGCCGAAAAGCCGACAATGATGTTAACATGCCCAATTTGCGATGTTGAGTTTGGATTGTTGTTTATAAACATCTGCAGCCACTGCTCCTACCGCTTTGAGGATGGCATCGATTTGCAAAACGAAGCCGCATTTACGAGGCCCGAATCGGCCGGCATGAATTTCCCGATCATCGCAGTAGCCATCGCCTTGCTCATCCTGATCATTGCGGGCATCGCCTACTTTCTTCAGCTATGAGATTGAGTCGTTTGCCATGGGGGGTGGAGTTTGTTCCCAGGCATGGACGCGGTCTTCCAAATCCACATGCAACGCATCGGCCAAGCGATTGATATAGTTGAAATAACCGATGACTTGGGTCGCATCATGAATCGCTTGATCATTGAATTCGGCGGTGCGCAACCGGTTGATATCAGCCGCGACCATCGAACTCGGTTCACTCGTCAATTTTTCGGCAAATTCGCACAGCGTCTGATTTTGATTGGAAAGCGGTGCTTGGCGCCAGTCGCTGGCGATTAGATGCACGAGTCGATCAGCTTCGAGGGGGTCAGAAATTTGGAAATCATTCATGATCTCTGCACGGAGATCCTTGGCGTGTGCGCGAATTCAGTAGACACAATGATTGATGGCCGACACGACGGTGGCGAGCATTTCACGCTGACTTCTCGACAACGGCGAGCGGCCGTACATCACGGCTTTGTAAAACTCCATGGACGCCTTCATGGCTGCCGGGTTTTGACTCATGATTGAGACAATATTCCAGACATGACCAGCCCGCTCCATCGCCTGATCGTATTGTCGTTTGAGCAACCCGTCTGCCTGCTCAGGAGGAACGATCTCGATCCATGCCATCAGGGCTCTCCTTAATGAATCGTCGGGGGCTCAGATCCCAACTCATTGCTGGGGTCCGGGATTAATCAATAGCCGCCAGACTCGACAGCTCGGCGGACACGTTTGATGGCGATCATAAATGCGGCGGTTCGCAGGCTGACTTTGTGTTCGTTAGCCATTTGCCAAACATCTTCGAATGCGCTCGACAGAATTGCTTCCAGTTGCTGGCGGACGCGGTTCAAATCCCAGCTATAGTATTGGCGATTTTGAACCCATTCAAAATAGCTGACAGTGACACCACCCGCGTTTGCCAAGATATCTGGAATAATCGTAACGCCACGATCGTACAAGGTTTGATCAGCGTAGGCGTGAACAGGCCCATTGGCCCCCTCGATGATGTACCGGGCTTTGATGTTATCGGCATTGATAGGCGTGATCACGCCACCCAATGCGGCGGGTACCAAAACATCGACATCGAGTTCCAAAAGCTGTTCGTTGGAGATCGAATCCGCCTCCTTGAAGCCTTTGAGTGAGCCGTTTCGATTCACATACGACAAAGCCATTGGAATATCGATTCCATCTTCATTGAAGTAACCACCGCTGATGTCGCTTATGGCTTGAATTTTAAACTCGAATTCATTCATCAATTTGGCGGCATGGGAACCAACATTTCCGAATCCCTGAATGGCAACGCGTGTTTGGGTCATGTCATGTCCCAGACGTTTCAGCAGTTTAAAAGTTAGAATGCCGACCCCCCGTCCGGTCGCCTCTTCGCGCCCCTTGGCGCCATAATCTTCAACAGGTTTTCCGGTAATACAAGCTGGATTAAAACCGTGATATTTTTCCCATTGATTGCGAAACCAGGCCATTGTATCGGGTCCGGTTCCCATATCGGGTGCGGGGATGTCAACATCGGGGCCAATGATCTCGTGGATCTGATCGACAAACTTGCGTGTGACTCGTTGCCGTTCTTTATTGCTCAATTCGCGAGGATCGACGCAGATCCCCCCTTTGGCACCCCCATACGGAATGTTGACGACGGCTGTTTTCCAAGTCATCAGCGACGCCAGCGCTCGAACTTCATCGAGGTCGACCTCCCAGTGGTAACGCAACCCACCCTTCATCGGACCTCGAGCGTTATTATGCTGGACTCGATAACCCACCAAGGTCTCCAGACGACCGTCATCCATTTCCACTGGAACCTCAACGGTGACTTCGCGCTTCGCCATTTTTAACAGACGCCGAATCGATGGGTCCAAATCCAGGTGATCGGCGGCACGATCAAAATAGATATCTACAACTTCGTTTGGTTTAAGATTGACTACGGTTTCGGGAGCAGCTTGTGTTACGGACATATTGATCGTGTTATCGAGTTAGCATGCAACTGGGCGTTGCGATCAGGAGATAAAAATCAAACGAAAAGCGGGAAAGCAGGCCGAGTCCGCGTTAAAGTCCGTTTGTCAGTTACGATTTTTAGCGTAACATGATGAAGAACAGCGTTAGATTAACCAAGAGTCGTACCTTCCCGTATTTTAGTCGCACCATGAACGTCCCGAAAGACCAGATTTGGAACTTGCTTCGAATCAATCAAGTGGTTGCGGAAGGGGACTTGCCACAACTTCAAGCCAATTATCTGTCTGAGATCAAACAGACACCTCCCACTGCTGCAACCAGTGTCGATGCAACGGAGAATGGCGATTCCAGGCTGCTCAGGTGGCTTTTCGAGAACAAACACATCACTCGGTTGCATTTCGAAGTTCTCGAAGCGGGGGGGGAAGGTCCTTTTTTGTACGGCGACTATATGTTGCTGGAACGAGTACCAGAACTGGACTCCGAACGTGGCACCCTGGCGAACTGCCGCCGATTTTCCGCCAAAAACATTCGAACCGGCCATCTCGTTCAGTTGCAATTCCTCGCCGGAAACACCGACGCAGACAGAGAACGCTGGAGCCAACTTGTTGAATGGGCGGATCGCCGGCGCGCGATCGAGTCCGCAAACATCAATGCCGTTTACCAAACGGTTCTACTTCCGTCGTTCCGATTTTTGGTTCTCGAACAACCGGCCGGCAGCAGTTTTCAGGAAAAACTCCCTTCAAAATCTCGATTGCCTTGGGCTAAAGCATGCCGAGTTGCCGGGTACCTTGCTCAGGGTTTGTCCGAACTCCATCAGCGGGGGCTATACCATGAAAATCTTTGGCCTGGCAATGTCTTTCTTATCGCTAACGGCATGGCGACGATACAACTGGACTTTGCTGCAAACTTACGGTGGAAGCGTCAGACGCCTGACCAAGAATCACTGGTGGCGTTGTCGGTCGAATCCCCCGACCTCTACTTGACCGATAATGCGCTCGACGCGGCAGCCGATTGGTACAGCCTGGGCTGTATACTTTACCGGCTGGTCTCTGGTAAACCGCCAGGTTGGGATGGCAGTGAACGATCGCGTCACAAAAGGATTGACTCCTTGGCAAAACTAGAGATTCCCAAGGAAGTTCAGCAAGTGATACTTTACTTGACTTCGACCACTGAAGCCAAGCCAGTTATTGCCTCTCAGGCCTTGGACTATCTTCGAGGGCTTTCGAAACAGGAGAGTTTTCAAATCCCTCCGCAAGTTCGACCACCGTCGCATTTCCAACTGTATCAACTGATCAACCGTGAACGTCCTCCAAGTGAATTTCCGCGGATCGGAAACGTACCATCGTCTGTTGCGAATGAAACCGTTGCTGATTTGCGAATCAAGCCCAATTCGCAGAATGGTGGCTCACAGGTCGGCCAGGGGCCATTTCCAAAAAAACGCAACCGCATGTTGAATCTTGGATTAGCAACGGGCACAGCCTGTGTGGTCTGCCTGATCGGTACATTGTTGGTAGCGTGGGGGTTAGGAAGTTTCGATTTTCCGGGGCCGAAATCAACCGCCACAACGACGCAAGACGCAAAGCTACAGGCTGGCACGGATCAACCCTCGAATCCATCTGAAGTCGATGCCAAAACCGGCAGTGGCAGCAAGCGTTCATCCGATTCTGTAACGGCCACGGGCGCAACAACCGAACATTGGTTGGAGCAAACGTTATTGGACGGCAATGACATGTTGTTGTGGGAGTCGCCAACATTGGGGAGGGCGATCGACTGGTTCGGCGTCCCTTCCGCGCCAGATTTTGTCCTGGTGTTTCGTCCGACCAGGCTATTACAAACGGAAGCAGGTGAACTCACAATTCAGTCACTGGGGTTGGAATTCAATTCAAATCTTGAGCGGTGGGAGCAAGCGGCTGGCGTCGAGCTGTCTCAAATTGACCAATTGATCGTCTCATTGCACTCGGACGGAACCACGAGTTATCAGCCATGTTTTGTCGTGCGCCTTACGGAACCAGTTGGCCTTAACGAGATGCTGTCACGATGGAAGGCTCAAATTGATTTGGATTCTGAGGTACCGAGTGACTTGGAGGCGTCGCCCGAGATTGACGCCACTCCTGTTTTGTGTACCGCCCAGAAACTTGGTTTCTGGGCCAGTTTGAAACGTGATGATGATCCCCAGCAGGAATCGGATGGCCCAACCGTCACATCCTTTGTGATGGCCGAGGTCGAGTTCCTGCGATCCGCGCTGGAACGTGGGATGCCGCCAATGGGGGGTTCGATGGGTCGACTCGCTAATCAGTGTGATGGCGACCGGCATTTTAATCTCTTCTTTATTCCGCGGATTTTATCGAATGAACAGTCAAAGTCGCTTTTTGCAGGGACGATCTCGGACTTGAGGATTCCGTTGATGCTGTTTTTTGATGATCGAGTCGACGGGGCGTTGTTTAGCATGCATTTCGATCAGGACTGCTACTGGGAACTTCGCTTCGACCGCAGCTCGGATATCAAGGGGGATGAATTAGCCAACCTGTTGACTGAGCGTTTACGCCAGACTCGTGACCGTTTGGTTGACCACGTTGCCAGGCTTCCCAATAACGATTATTGGAACAACATCAGAGTTCGCTGGGCGGGGATGTTGCAGTTTGTCTATAGTTTCACTCGCATCGGAACGGAGCGCGGCGAGGCGATTGTCAATGGTTGGCTCCCAGCCGTTTCTGCTCACAATTTATTGGCAAGCGCCGAGATTATGTTATCTGCCGGCACTTCATCGAGTCGATCGTCGCCGATAGTCGCTCGGGCACCGCAAAGTCTTGAAGAGTTATTGCAGCGGAAGCGAAATCTGAAGATCACCAGCAGTCCTGATTTGGTGAATCTACTGAGTGACTTGCAAAACGAGATTCTCGATGACTTTCCTGATTTGCCGTTTGAATTTGAAATTCGATTGATGGGTTCAGATCTAGAAGAACAGGGGATCACGCAGAATCAACGCCCTGGAGAAATCTCGATGCCCGATAACTCCTTAGCCGAGATACTAACTGAGATTTGTTTCCAGGCGAATCCCGACAAAAATGCTACAAATCCCGCTGACGAACGGTGCAAGCTGGTATGGATGGTACCGCAGGTTCCTGAAGGAGCGGGCCAAGGTGTCATCTTCATAACAACTCGCAAAGCTGCCGAGGTCCGTGGCGACCGTTTGCCTGACGCGTTTCGTTCAGAATAAATCCGCACAATGATGATCCGTTAAATCCTTATAATCGTGTCACCTGGAATTGGAGTCATCGAATCTGAAGTTCAGCGCGTCCAATTCAGTCGATGTTTAGCAATTCGTTTGAAATCAGGCATAATTTGACGTGTAGCGTTCATCCCGGATACAATAAAACTGCATTGGAGCGCTTTGTCTCAACTTGGTTCTAAGGTTTCCGGCGAATGAATTGTTGCGCGCCGCTCAGCTTTCTCGAAGTTGATGACGACGTCGACTGATGCAATGTGACAGCTGGAATTAGGGTTAGTGGAAATTAGACGTTGGGCGCTAGCCCCTGTTTTTGTCCCGGGAACCGTGGCGAGTGCTTTGTCAAAATTAAGAGTTCGGAGTGCTGAGTATCAGCCGGAACGCGCTAGCGTCCGGTTTTTACGGCCTGAACCGGGTGCTAACGCACACCGGCTAATCCTAATCTCTAACTTGGGCAAAGCACTAGTGACAACTGGACATTAGGGTTGGAAAAAATTAGCCGTTGGGCGCTAGCCTTGGTTTTTGCTTTTCCAAAGTTTTTTCACGTTTAAGTCTGGGTTGGTAACTCAGTCCAAGATTTGGAATGGTAGATTCTAGCGCAAGTTCAATTGCGTTCGACAACAGGTCAAGGTAGGGCTGCCGCCCCACAATCAATGGCTGGCAGCAACTTGAAAACGGTTGTGCGGGGCTTGGGAAATCGTTGGGAGATTGTTTTGAGCAAAGAGATCGAACCTTACTTGATCGTCTGCGATTCGTGCACGGCGCGGCTTAAAGTGCGCAACGCCTCTGCGATTGGGCAAATCCTCGCATGTCCGAAATGCGGAAGTATGGTGAAAGTCATTCCTCCGGATGGCTGGAGTCCTCCCAGAAATAGTTCGTCGGTCAGCAAAGACGATGGCACTCTCCTCCCAAATCAGGCTAAGAAATCAACTCGGAAACCAAAAATCGGCGTCGAAACAGACTCGGCTTCTGGTCCTCAAAACCAGTTTGAGGAAATCGATGCCCTGTTGGCTGGACAAAAGGTCGTTGCTCGCGCCAATCGACCGACTGGTACAATCCCGTCGTCGTCACGCCTTGCTGCCCGGCAAGGTTCGAATGCGACGCCAGCAACTTCTGCGATACGACAACAAGTGCCAAATGCGGCTGCGGGCAATAAAAGCTATGCCGCGGCCGGCGAAGGTCCAGTGCTACCAACCGATCAGTGGGTAGGTCAACAAACCAGACTGCGTCAAAAGTGGCTGCTCCTGGTATTTGGGCTCCTTGCCATTATTGTGACCGGCGGAATTCTGGTCATTGCGATGATTTCCGGGTTAGTGTCAGGGAATCAAGTCGCGAGCAAGGATGGTGAGCAAATTGACTCTGAGGTGGGTTCGACCGAGATTACGCGGGCAACAGAAGGAGTGATTGACCCGGAAATTTCAAATACCGACTCGATAACCGAGACGGATAATCAACCGCTTCCGGAGGACGCAGATCAGGAACGGGATGTAAGGTCCGAGGTTGTCGAAAATGGGGGAAACGAGCATGCTGACCTTGCAGATGTCGAAGATGCAAAATCCGACGTGGATGTCGGTCGGCTACCACTGGACGCACCTGGTCTAGATCGCCCATTCGATGTTCCGTCGGTGATCGCTGAAGGTGGAAATGAAACATTGGATGATCGTCCGAAATCCGCGCTGGATGGTTTAAAGTTTATCCAGGAGCTTTTAGCCGATGACCAACAAAGTATCAGTTTGTTAGAACAACTTCGCTCGGATCAACGTGTCGAACAGTACGGCATGTCCCGGTTTTATGTTGCGAAACCTGTTGAGTTTGTGGTCGATATCGACCGCCAGTTGGAGTATTTTGTCCATGGCTTCAAAGCGAAGACGACCTTGCGTGGATTGTTGGATCGGTTGTACCAGATCGGACATGTGCCGTTTACTGTTGATGTCGATTCTGTCGTCGCCTTGGAGATCGAACTCCGCAAGGAAATGGAAGTCCTTGAGACCGAAAAAACGCTATCCGAATTGATTGGCCATCAACTCGCCTCCCTTGAGCTGGAACTTGTTTCCGACAAGTCGGGCGCGATCGTGGTTGCTCGTTCTGCCGACGAAATCACTCAACGGACGTACGAAATTCCTGCAGCGGACGAGTACAGTGAAGCGGATTTCGAGGGGATGGTTGCGTCGATCAAATATATTTTTCCCAACGAAGTTTGGGATGGCTCAGTCGGCGAAACATGTGAAATCGTCAATCAACAACTGATCGTACGCCATCGCAATCGCCTTCATTGGAAAATCGAGGCATTGTTCGACAAGATCAACGCGGCACATCAACTGAAAGCCAACCCTGAAGATTTTCAGGCCAAACAGGTCGTCCGGCCGATTTTTGAGTCCTATTTGCAGCTTAAGCCGATCATTTTGGAGACGCGTTGGCTGATGTTGCAACGATTGGAAAAAGTGTTCGACCAGATCGAAAGGGACCATGGGATCACCGTGATCGTGGATTGGCAGAGCGTCGCCGAAGAAGGTTGGAATCCCGATGTGCAGGTACCGTGGGCTCCCGACGGAAGGTCGTTAGCGGCCATGATGGATGATTTGGCGCATGCCATGAAGCTTGAGTGGCGGGTCATCAATCAACAGCTGATTGTATTAACCACTCGCGCCAAGTTCATAAAGGACTTGGTCATCGAGGTGTATCCATTGAGCAGTTACCCGAACTTGAAAATTGAGTCGACTCAACTCGCGACAGCAATTCAAAATCAGTTATCGTCAAGTCTTGCCACGGTTCCTGGTGCAATCATTGCGTTTCAGCCTAAATATGATTGTTTTATCGCTGTGATGCCTCAAGATTTACAGTTTCAATTAAGCCAGACACTGCGACGTCTAAATGGCGACCCATAGCCAAAGGATTTTCGGCAGATCACGGTAGCGTTGCAATGGATTAAGCAGCGTAAAAGATCTCGCCATCGGTCACGAATGCGCTGGGGCCGTTTCAACGAATCAAGCCTCCCCCGCGGTGACGAACTGCTGCCAGATTGAGTCATGATGGGTCGGCCAAACGCACCGTGGTAACACTGCTTGGCTTAGATTTCAATCGCTGCACGGGTCACGGTGCCGTACTTTTCCAACCAGTGGTCAACCGTTGGGAGAATATCTCGATCGTATGCGGGAGTGACTTTGATTGGCGACTGAGAAACGTTGTAGCAGGCGTCCGGACACAGTTGACCGGCCTCAATGATCAATTCGCCAGCCTTGACGACATAACTGGGAAAGCGAAACATCTTCTCTCGGTCGGTGTTGGCGTCATAGATGGTTACATCCGCATCAGCGCCGACAGCGAGATGCCCCTTGTTTTGGAGTCCCAATATCCGCGCCGGTGCGGCTCGTGTTATCAACGCGATTTCAAAAAGTGAGAATTCCCGATCGATATCGGGCAAGTTACTTCGCCGTAATGCTCGCGGGTTCATTTTTGCTAAAGCCTCACGTCGTAAATCGGCACTCATCAAGTACGCGATGAGTTGCGGATAGGCGAGGAACGAGCCACCATTGGGATGATCCGTACTCAACGCGACTTGCCATAAGTTGTCGATGGTCAGAAACCATTCGAGTCCAATCATCCATTGCAACGCGTTTACCGAGTTTCGATACTTGTAGACCAGCGGAGAAATTCCACATCCCGCTTCAAGTTCAACGTCATGACAGTACCAATTGCGCCCATTGATGCGGTAGAGGTATTCGCCCAGCGCGCCATCACCGGTCAAGCTGACCGTTTTACCAAACATCACTTGGCCAACATCAACACTCAGATTTGGTTGTTGGTTGACGTAATCGACCAGCGGTGCCACTGCACTTCCAAACGAACCGTTGTCATCATCACCGTCTCCAAAACTGTGAAACTGGATATGCGTCAAATGCGCACGCAGTCCATTAAGTACCTTCATGGACTCGAGGGTCGTTCGCCAATTGCCAGGTCGCCCCAAATCATTGCAATGCAGATGAACGGGATGAGGCAACTGAAGATCGTTGGCAGCGCGCGCGATACTTTCGATGATCGTGCGTGGTGTTAGTCCATCGTGGTCCACCGCAACATCAATGCCACCCAAGGCGTTGCTGCCATCCAGCTTCCACTTTTCAACACCACCTGGATTAACCAATTTGGGTGCATAGGCCAACGTGGCGTTAAGCATCCAAGCCAGAAACTCGCGCAGTTCCTGGTGCCGATTGCGGCGGATACATTCAAAGATAAAGTGGTTGTTCCCGACCATCACGAATAATCCGGAATCGACGGCAGGCGTATCCTGCAGTTCCAAGTGGGCATGCCGCGCCATCGATGCGGGAACCGCTGCATCAAACAGCGTGGTATATCCCAGCCCAGCGTAGCGCAAGCCCGTTTGCGTCGTCGTCATCAAGGCGCCCTCACCGATCACGCTGTTCGATTGATCGCCATGTCGTGGAAACATCTTTCGCGCGGTATTGACTTTCGGACCCGCCACATGGCAATGCATGTCAATCCCACCGGGCATGACTATCATTCGTGTGGCATCGATCACACGGTCGGGCGTTACCGAATCCATCATGGTTGGAGCAACGATCTTACCTTCGGAAATCCAAATGTCGCCAATCACCTGATCGATCGAGTTTGCTGGATCGATAATCGAGCCGTTGGCAATTTTCAGCAGAGTCATGTTAGCCTCGATTTCGAACGATCAGTGAACGTTTCGATCAAACCGCGGTTTAGATTGGAGTCAGCTTCGACGGTCGTGGTGAAGCGGATTGGCTGCCGCGTCGGCAACATCGAGCAAGTCAACTGGTTGGGCCAACGGGATTGTCACCCGTTCATCGGTCACCTCGTTGCGGGATCATTCCAACCCATCCGCTTCGTTCCCAAACAACAAGACCATTCGTTCATGAAGCGGCGCAAACGTTAACGGAATCGATTCGGATTTTAGTGTTGCAGCGACGACCGTCATACCTGTCGGCTACAACGATAGTGGAGATTCGAAGCCATCGGGTTTGATCGCCAATATAGAACATTTCAGATCATGCAACGTATTTTCAACGGTGCTACCCAGCAACTTGTTTCCAAAACTGCGTGGTGCCACCGTGGCCATCACGACCAAGTCCGCGTTGTGTTGGTCGGAATAATCGGGGATCGCATACTGTGGCGGGCCAAAAACCATATCAATTCCTGGTTTGCTCGCGTCCAGCCCAAGTTGACGAATCATCTCATCGAACCGTAAACGTTGTTCCGCCTCGATCCGTTGAACCATCTCATCGTATTCCTGCGAGTTCATGCGGTGTTTCAGAAACTCGTGACCGAACAAATCCCAACAATATAATACATTCGGTTGTTGCTCAGGATTAAGCTTAATCGCGCGAGCAATACTGACGATTTTGGAATTGAGTGTCAGATCATCATTCAAATCGACGCAGGCCAATACGGAATTCGGTTCAACAGGTTGCTCTGGAGCAACTAACAGGACGGGTACGGGACAGATGCCCAACAGCTTGTAAGCAGTTTGTCCGACCATGCCCCTTCGTTTACTCGCTGCACCCTTTCGATAGCGAATCACCAAATCAATGTCGTGGCTCAATGCGTATTTTGTAATTTCATCGGACGACTTGCCTTCCAAAAGCGAACGATGAGCATCGGTAATGCCCGCTTGTTGAAACCTTTCCACGACGCTGTCCAGATGCTGTGTTTTCTCACTTGCCAATGACGCCAGGGTCTCTTCGATTTGAGTACGCAACCATTTTTCCCCAAAAAACGGTTTGCGAATGACGTTGATAATGTCGACGGATGAACCAAAACGCTGAGCAAAATTCAATGCCGTTTGCTCGGTTGTCGTCGAGTGAAGACTTCCATCAGTGACCAATAAAATCTTTGAAAATCGCCAATCAGCCATAGGTGCGCCTTTAAAACTCTCTTAAAAACTTCCGCGTGGAAGCAGTCTGAACCCTCATCCCGGGGGCCTTACTCGCCCAGGCCGACTTGATTTAAGCCGAATGCAGATCACCTTTTCTACCAACTTCTGTTTTCTTCTGCGATAGGTGGTTTAACGGACCCAGTTTTGGAACTGCCAGAAAATGACAGATTGGCATTTAACCAATTGGGGATTCTCGAAACCGTGCGAAATGGACCGTGCGGTCAGTCGCGTGTGGGCACGGTTTTCAACGGAACGCTGGATAGAGCGGTGATATCATTCGACCGAACACCTACACAAATAACTTGTGAAAATGAATGGTGGCCATCGGTTGCAGCGTCGGGAGCTCCACCGATAGGTGATTGACTTGCGAAGAAGCGTTGAGTTGATCGAAAATGGCACACCGATTGCTCTTTTGGAGTAGCGAAGGGGAGTCCCCTCCCATTGTGTCAGTATAGTTTTTAGGAGAACGAATCATGTCACAAACACTTTCGAACCGACCCACGTCACAACGGCGAACACCCTTTGGAGTAACACCTTGGCTTTCGCGAGACCTGTTCGATATCGAGCGGCTCATGGAATCCGTAATGAATGGAGAAACGGGGATCTCTTCCGAAACGTTGGCTGCCCGGTTGGATGTCGTTGAAACCGACCATAACGTCGAGGTTAAAATGGACTTACCAGGCGTAACGGCTGATGAGATTGATGTTCGCGTCGAGAATAACTTGCTTTCGATTCGTGGCGAGCGACGTGATGAGAAGGAAGAGAAGGATGAAGCTCGCCAGTATCATCGTGTTGAACGACGATTTGGCAGTTTCAGTCGAAGTGTTGTCCTGCCTTGTCCAGTGAACGATGCCGAGGCGGTTGCTGAGTTTAAGGATGGCGTCCTGAATATTACGCTTCCGAAAACGGAACAAGCCAAGCCGCGCAAAATCAATATCAAGTAACCATTCGGCCACCGATCACGCAACTCATTGAATTGAGTTTCGCTAAATGCACGATTCAGCGCCCGTTTGAGTCACAGCTCAAGCGGGTGTTTTTTCGAATGTGCAACCGGGTAATCGCAACCCGTTATTCGCCGTGAACCGTATCTCCAGTCTTTTCAGGTTCGATTGGCAACACCAAATGAAACTGGCTACCCTTGCCTGGTTGGCTGGTCACTTCGATGTTGCCACCGTGAGCTCTGGCGATTTGCAGGCTGACCGGAAGGCCCAAGCCGATTCCCATGCTTCCCCGGGTCGACGAAAACAATTCAAATATCTCGGCCTGTCGTTCGGGCGGAATGCCTTCACCATTGTCGGCGATCACGACGCGCACAACATTGTCGTTCTTGACAAGTATCGTACGGATTTCCACTTGGCACAAATCGGCCCGACGACACGCATCGATCCCGTTGATTACCAGATTAAATATCGCAATTTTCAACAGGTCGGCGGAGAACTTGACGGGCGGCAAATCGGTCGTCGCTTCCCAATTCAGTAAAACCCCGGTTTCCGCAGCGAGTTTGCGTAATAAATTGACGACTTCTGCGACGATATCGTTAACGTTTCCGATGTTCATCTCTGGCTGGATGTCACTTGCAACGATGTCGAGATTTCTGGTCAGATCATTCGTCTTCTCAAGGTACTTTCGAATGAGTCTCCAGCCGTCACCAACGTTTTCGAGCACTTCGCTGCGAAGTCCCTCCTCAATTAAGCGGCCACCTCCCCCCATTCCATGGACAATATTTTTGATTCGATCTGACAGTTTGGCGCCAATCAGCCGAGTCATCTCGGACTCTCGTTGCTGAAGCGAAGTTGCGTGTAATCGAGCATTCTCCACAGAAGAAAACGCGTAGTAGCCCATCAACATTGTGAATCGCAAGCTCTCCGGCGAAAGACAATTTCGTTTGGGGTCCGGTGGACCCAGAATCTTGCTCCCCGTGTCGATGTATATCAGGCCGTTCAAGCGATTCAATGCGGCGATTGGCACGCAAATCATGCTTGGGGTTTGCAGACTTGAAGGAAATGATTCGTTGTCAGTGCTTTCCTGAAGCGTTGCGAGAATTCCAGCTTGTTTGTCGCAAACCGCTTTAAATAGCGAACGATTAATCGCAACCGAAGCGTCGGTTGCAACGGGGGTTGCATGCCTGGTCAAAGCATACTCGATGCTCTCTCTCGCGTCGTCGAGTAATAGGATACAACCTCGCTTGGCGTCCGTTCTCTTGATGACCAAGTCCAGTATTCGCTCCAGCAGTTCAGATAACTCTGAAACTCCACTGACCGCTATGATCACGTCACGCATCACATTGTCCAACTGCTCAATCGTTTGCTGGTTGAGCAAGTGGTTACCTGAAGCACTCGTGACAAGTGCCTGTCGAATCGTCATTACCTGGCAATCCCATTCGGTTAGATTGGCATCAATCCATGCAACTCTCTGAGATGATAAGCAAGCACCCGGAATCTCGGTGGGATCCGTCTGTCCAAACAACAACCGAGTCTGCCCAATTCGAATCATCTGTCCGATAGCCAACTGGTGTTCCCTGATCGGCCGTTCATCAACAAATGTTCCATTTGAGCTATCCAGGTCGATGAGCAAGAAACCGGAAGGGGTGTGCTGAATGTGGGCATGCCTTCGAGAAACTTCGACATCGCGCAGGTAAATGTCGACGGAATTGTCGCGACCAATCACGCGAGTGTCCGAATCGAGTGGAACTCGCTTTCCCTTGTCCAAACCGTCCAGGATCTCGATCCAATAGGCACCTGGTTTGAAGACCGGAGCATTTAAGCTGCCAGACGGAGCGTCGGACTTTTGAAAGTGTTTTGAGGTCATTGATTCCGCTTGAGTGATGTCGATCGCGGGGGCATCGATCGTTAGGCAAGGTCACCAAGTGTTTACTATCAGAATCAATTGTGCTGAATAACAATGCTTTTGTCAAAAAGTTTGTCAATGCAAACTTCGGAATCGCACGGCTTGGGGAGCGCAATCTGGCAAAATAGGCGTTACTGATCAAAATAAACGATCCGGTCAACGTCGATGCCTGGATACAATCGGACCCGCAACGAGGGTTTCGGCCGCCGTTGTTCTCTCAACCTGGTCGTTCAGAATCACAAACCGTTGTCCCAAGGACCTGGTTGGCCAGCACAACTGGTCGACCCGTACTACGTTAGAGAGTTCAAGCCTGCCAAGCCCACCACGACAATATGCTCAACCAACCAGTTAATTTGACCGTGGCATATTGGCAGTTTGGTTCATTTGGAAGAACGATTCGTACGAGAACTATTCGCCGCCGTCTGAATCGTCATCGTCGCCCATGTCAGGCATTTCGATGTTGACGTCGACGGGGTCTGGCTCGTCGGGACCGTAGTTGCATCCGACCCATACAAACATCGAGGCCGCTAACAGCATCAAGCTTTTGATCGTCCAATTCATAACTAGAATTCCTCCACGAATCATTGATAACTCAAATTTTTGATGAGACTTTCGATTTGAACTTTAGTCTGAGGGTTTCGCGCGGCCATGACAAGGGGTGCAGTCAAAGTAGTGATGCAGCAGTTACAATTTAAATCGGAGTGGAGTTTGGAAATTTGACGAGCAAACGAGAATATCATGGATCGTCTCCATGGAGACGGGAAACGATAAAACACGGCTGATGCACAGCCGATGTCGCGAAAAAAAATCGGAATCGTCGAGGTCGTTAGAACTTGAGCGATGCCCCGAGAGGCATGATTTGCCACGCATCCATCGCATCGAATCAAGAATTGATCAAGGCGATTCCTCAATGAGAAAGCGACCGACTTCGGAGAAGTCGGCGACATTGCAGGGAATCGTGAATTGACCAAGTCGAATCCTCATCATACCTGGCACACTCAATACCCAACGCTCAAAGAATCGTCTGTTGACAGTCAATCGTGAATGTACAAGCCGAAATCGCAATTTGAACCGTCGCCAACGTCGCTGAAGTGGTGGGAAGTGGTGGGAAGTGGCCGAATGTGCGACGTGGCCAATTCACCGACAATATGGGTCAAAAATCGACTGGCAACCCTTATTTTAAATGGACGGCGATTGGATCATTGATCAGAATGTAGGGATCGATGGTCTCGGGATTGTGTGATGTCCGTCGTCGGCTATTTGAATCCGCTCGACTTTTTTCAATATGGAGTTTGCATCGGGATGAAACGTCTATCAGGATTTATGAGCTGTC
>JBGTDM010000328.1:0-14380 GCA_041748315.1 Pirellulaceae bacterium | reverse complement strand
CAAATTCGCTTGTTCCGCTTTGAGTTTGTAACTCGAAGTATCGAGGGGTCCCAACAGCAAATTCTCGAAGGAATAGGTGGTGCTGTTGATTATCTCTTCGACAGCGTATAACTTTAAGTGTTTGCGTTGACAAGATTGCTTGGGCTCCCTGATATGACGGGGTCAGACTCATGAATGTTTTCGCGGACGACCCAGATGTTGCGCCGATCTTGAAACATGTTAAAAATCAGCTTGACTCTGGTGCCCTCGTGAACGGTTTCCATTGATCACGTTCAAGATGGAGATTGCGAGGTGATTTGAATTGATGGATGGGTCGTTCGTACGGGGGTTTGGATGAATACGGTTGCGCCAAACCAGCAATCGTCGCGGAAATGAATCTGCTTCCTTCGTTGGTTTGGTGACCAATAGTTGATTTTGATGTCTAAGTTGGTGGTGTTAGCATTAGTTTTTACGAGATTTGGTACAATTTTGTCTAATTTAGGTAGTGTTTGACGTCGCTCGAAAGTCGATCGCGTCGCAACAGCCATTGACCATATTTTAGGAACCATCGTTTGATCAGTGTCCCAAATAATTTAGTGCCAGACGAGATGAGGATTGTTCTCTCCGGAATTGGTTTAACTGCGCCCAATGGTAATTCGTTGCCCGAATTTCGGGAGGGATTGCTCAATGGTCGTAGCGGAGTCAGTGACTACGAGATTCGCTATTTCGGTAAGACCCTTGCCGGGATTTGCGACTTTGAAGTAACTCGGCATCAATCTCGACGTGATGCTCGCCGGGGGACTCGTGCAGGGAGCATCGGCGTTTATTGTGCGAACGAGGCGATCCTTGATTCGGGTATTCAATGGGACAATTTTGACCGATCACGAGTCGGCGTCTACATTGGCGTGACGGAACATGGCAATGTCGAGACCGAAACCGAAATCCATGAGATTCGGGGTTATGATTACGATACGACGTATTGGTCGCATCATCATAATCCTCGAACCGTCGCTAATAATCCGGCCGGTGAAATCGCCTTGAATATGGGGATCACGGGTCCGCACTATACCATCGGTGCGGCATGTGCGGCTGGCAACGCGGGACTGATTCAAGGTGCGCAGATGTTGCAACTGGGGCAATGCGATCTGGCCATCGCTGGTGGAGTGTCCGAGAGCATTCATACGTTTGGAATTTTTGCTGGTTTTGCCAGCCAAGGGGCATTGGCAACGCATGATGATCCAACTCGAGCATCGCGCCCGTTTGATCGTGACCGGACCGGAATTGTGATTGCCGAGGGTGGATGTTTATACGTGTTAGAACGTATGAGTGACGCCAAAACTCGTGGTGCAAGAATTCTTGGCGAACTTGTCGGCTACGCGATGAATACCGACGCGACCGATTTCGTGTTGCCGAATTCAGAACGGCAAGCGCAATGTGTTCGATTGGCTTTGCGACAAGCGAGACTGGATCCGGAGGACATTGATATTGTCAGTACGCACGCCACTGGGACGGAAAATGGTGATACGTTAGAATGTGCGGCTCTGCGCGAGGTCTTTCACCAATCGGACAAGACGTTTTTCAATAATGCCAAGAGTTTCATTGGGCATTCAATGGGGGCGGCCGGCTCGTTGGAACTAGCGGGAAATTTGCCCGCGTTTGACGATGGCGTTTGTCACGCGACGATCAATGTCGACGACTTGGACCCGACTTGTGAACTAAGGGGTCTGGTCATCAATCAGGCTCGTGAAACATCAGGCGTGAGGTACATCTTGAACAATTCATTTGGTATGCTGGGAATCAACTCGGTCGTGATCATTAAGAAGGTTTAGTCGGGCATTCCGATCCATGGAGAAATTTGAATGGCGCCAGAAGAAATAAGATCAGCGGTTTTGGAAATATTGGAGGATATTGCTCCGGATGAAGACCTGTCTGCACTTGATGACTCCAAGTCGTTTCGCGACCAGATGGAACTGGACAGCATGGACTTTTTGGATATTGTGATGGAGTTGCGCAAGCGCTATCGTGTGCAGATTCCCGAGGAGGATTATGGGAAGTTGGCGTCGATGAGCAGCACGGTTGATTACTTGATCCCCAAAATGGAAGACATTCCCGCTTAACCTGGTGCGATTTGCCGAGCGCTTTCGATCCTTATGTAGCTCCGGTTTACTCCACTCAAGTTGACGATCATTCAACGTGACTTGGTCATTGTTCTTACCTCGATCCAGCAAATGTACGACACGATCATCATCGGTGCTGGAATGTCTGGACTGGCGGCAGGGATTCGTCTGGCCCATTTTGATCAGCGGGTTTGCATTCTGGAGCGTCATAGCACGATTGGTGGGCTGAATTCTTTTTATCGGCTCAACGGACGTGATTACGACGTGGGTCTGCACGCAGTGACTAATTATGCAAAAAAGGGGGAGCGAGGTCCTTTGCAGACGATGTTGCGTCAATTGCGATTCAAATGGGAGGAGTTTGCGTTGGCGCCACAAATCGGCTCGCGCGTCGCGTTTCCCGGTGTTGACCTGAGATTCACCAACGATATTGAAATTCTTCGCGCCGAAATTGCTGATAAGTTCCCGTCGCAGATCGATGGCTTTGATCGGTTGTGCGGTCGCATCATTGGTTATGATGATCTAAATCAGGACAACTATGAACAGTCGACACGCCGCATTCTCAGCGAATGCCTTTCGGACCCATTGTTAATCGAGATGTTGCTTTGTCCGACGATGTGGTACGGTAACGCTCGCGAAGATGATATGGATTTTGGGCAGTTCAGCATTATGTTCCGCAGCATTTTTGTCGAAGGATTCTGTCGCCCATTTCGGGGTGTGCGGCTGATTTTAAAGAACCTGGTCAAGCGATATCGCGGTCTGGGAGGGGAACTCAAGCTGCGGCGCGGTGTGCGACGAATCGTGGTCGAACAACACCGAGTACAAGGGGTCGAGTTGGACAGCGGTGAGTTTATTGCCGGAAAGCGAGTCCTCTCTTCCATTGGACGACTGGAGACTCTTCGCTTGTGCGACGGTGCAAGTGAAGTCGATCGGCGGCAGGTTGGGCAACTCGCATTCGTCGAATCGATTTCAATCCTGGACAAACAACCGAACGTTTTGGGATTGAACGATACCATTGTTTTTTACAACCATTCTGCCGAATTCGATTGGAGCCGTTGCGATGGATTGTGCGATGTTCGCACGGGTGTCATTTGTTCGCCAAACAATTATCAATATTCGGATGATGACGGTGAGCTCGCAGAAGGTGTCGTGCGAATTACCGCGTTGGCTAATTTCGATCGATGGAACGAGCTTAGCGCCGAGGAATATCAGCTCAATAAAATGCACTGGTACGACCGGACTGCCGAGTCCGCCGTAAAATTTGTGCCCGATTTTCGTCGGCATGTGATTGACATTGATATGTTCACACCGACCACGGTGCGACGATTTACATGGCATGACAATGGCGCGATTTACGGTGCTCCCGATAAGCAACTCGATGGCACAACCCATTTGCCCAATTTGTTTATCTGCGGGACCGACCAGGGATTTGTGGGCATTATCGGCACTATTGTGAGTGGGATTTCGATGGCAAATCGTCATTGTCTCGATCGAGCGACGGGGAACTAGCACATTTTTCGATTGATCCGCCGATGGACTCCGGGATTGCGAATTGAGAAATTTCGGAAGCCTGACATTGCCAAGCGAACTTCGGTTTGCTAAGCTCGATAGTTCGTGATGCGATCGGAGATTCTTTGTAGCCCGCCAAGCTGGCGATTTTCCTCCGGTTTTCCGATTGCATTGGTTACTAACGTTCCTTTTGACGTCGTTCGCAGTTCGCGCCCCGTGCTTAGTTCACAATCAGGGCATTGAACGGATTGACGCAACCCGTTGTGCAGGTTAGCTCATCCAACGCCATGGCGCATGTTGTGATCGAGGTCGTTCATGGAACGCCATTGCCGGCCTGCTGACAATATCTCGAGAGAAAATTATTAATGGTTGATCGCAATCTTATCAGGTCCTTGGAGGACGATTACTTAACACAACAAGTCATCGACTTGTTTCCCGAAGATGAAAATGATTACGCCGATTTATTTAATCAGTTCGAAGGGGGCGAAGAGGTTAACTTCGAACTGAATAAGATTATCGAAGGTAAAATTATTCGGGTTGACAACGAAGTTGTGTTGGTCGATGTCGGTTTCAAAAGTGAAGGAACGATCCCAAGGTCTGAATGGGACGAGCATCAACCACCGCCGCAAGTAGGGCAAGTGATCAACGTTCTGATCGAGGAACTTGAGGATGAGTCAGGCATTTCAGAGGACCCGCAGGGCTTAATCTCGCTAAGTAAACGAAAAGCCGACAATATTCTGCACTGGCAGAACATTATCAGCAACGTCCATGAAGGTGAAATCGTGACTGGGACGTGTACGCGAAAAATCAAAGGGGGCCTGTTGGTTGATATTGGTGTCCACGTATTCTTGCCAGCCAGCCAAGTCGATATTCGCCGTCCCGGCGACATCGCTGATTTCATTGGTCGTGTTGTGCAGTGTGAGGTTCTGAAAATCGATGAGCAACGTCGCAATATTGTCGTTAGTCGTCGTTCATTAATCGAGAAAGAGCGCCAATACGCCCAACAGATACTGCTGAAGGAATTGGAAGTGGGTCATGTGCGTAGTGGCGTCGTCAAGAATATTGCAGATTTTGGAGCATTCGTAGACCTAGGCGGAATCGACGGATTGCTGCATATCACGGATATGTCGCATACGCGAATCTCACATCCCTCGGAAATGGTCAAGATCGATCAGCCGATCGAAGTCAAGGTTTTGAGTATCGATAAACTGAAGGCCAAGGTTGCGCTCGGTATGAAACAACTTGAGCCGAATCCATGGGACTTGGTGGAATCGAAATACAACATCGGCAGTGTTCACCGCGGTGAAGTTGTAAACGTGATGACCTACGGCGCGTTCGTCAAATTGGAACCCGGCATTGAAGGATTGGTTCACATCAGCGAAATGAGTTGGGTGAAGCGGATCAATCATCCGTCGGAACTGGTCAACATCGGTGACGAAATTGACGTCAGTGTGTTAGGGATCGACAAATCCGGGGAGCAAATGTCCTTGGGGATGAAGCAAACCCAGGAAAATCCCTGGCAAAACGTGGAGTCTCGATTCCCGATCGACAGTTCTGTCAAGGGGATTGTGCGAAACCTAACCAACTACGGAGCGTTCATCGAGTTGGAAGAAGGGATCGATGGGCTGCTGCACGTCTCTGACATGTCGTGGACCAAGAAGATCAGCCACCCCAATGTACTGCTTGAAAAGGGACAAGAGGTCGATTGTCGAATTCTGGCCATTGATATTGACCGACGCCGTATTGCTCTCGGCATGAAACAATTGAATGAAGACCCATGGACATCCGACATTCCCACCAAGTACCAACCGGGCCAGGTGGTAACCGGAAAAGTTACAAAGGTGACGAATTTCGGTGTCTTTATCGGTTTGGAAGATGGTCTGGAAGGCCTTCTACATATCTCTGAATTGGCGGATCACAAAGTCGAAAATCCAGATGAACTCGTCAAAATTGGGGACGAATTGGAAGTCAAGATCCTCCGGGTCGATAGCGAAGAACGCAAAATTGGCTTATCTCGTCGTCGCGTGGAATGGAACGAGGAAGATGAAAAAACAGCCGCTGCGGAAGAAGATCGACAAAAACCGTCGACTGCCGGTGCGGAATTGAAAGGCGGATTGGGATCGTCCGGCCCACTTTTCGGTAACTCTGATTCTCCCGCGTCAGAAAGTGAAGACCCAGAGTCGGCCTAAACGGATTGATCAACTTGGCGATCAGTAAACAGTTTTGGATCCCTCGATCGTAGGTCAAGGGATGGTTTTCGCTGATTCCTGAACGGAATTGACGCACCCTTGCTCGATGCACGGGCGAGTTGTTTTCGCTTGTGATCCGTTGCGTGCTCGACCGGACGATGGCTGTAATCGCCACGTCGGTCGCCTTGAGTTAGGCGTGTCGTAGCGCATGCTGATCCATTTGCGGAACAATCGCGCCGTTTTGTCGTATGTTTGGAATTGCTGTTCGATAGTGCAAATCTGCTGTTCGGAGCTTGAATCAATGCTGAAAATGAGCCCTTATGCGTGGTGTTTTTTCTCCTTTGTTGTAATTTTCGGGCAACTTGTTTTGTTTCCGGTTGGCAAGCTGATTGGGAGTACGACGTGGACGACAAGTCAATATTCTTTGACGCTTTCATCGGTCGATCCCCAAGATGCTGAAGTTTCCTCCCGGTGGTGTGCGACGCTCGATACAGGGAAAGGTTCGCTTGAATTCGAACTGACCATTGACTTTGAAGGTCGTCATCCAATCAGGGCAACGATCCGAAATGGGATCGAGCTTATTGACGTCGAAGTAAAATGGAATGAGTCTACGCCTGATTCGATCGTATTTAACTTCGCCCATTACGATTCGAAAATCGAGGCGACATTGGCTTCGGATCGAGATCGGATGGTCGGTATATGGACTAAGCGACGGAATGACGATGAAATTGCCACAATGCCGTTCGCGGCCAGGTTGGTCGAAAATGGCAATGAACGAGAGTTAAACGAATGCCGTGAGTCTGTTGACTTGCCGACAGGCTTTGTAGGGAGGTGGGAGGTTTGGTTCGACGGCGATGACCAAATGGCGGTCGCCGACTTTAAACTCCTGGAGGGGACCAATCAAGTTGTCGGGACGTTTTTGACGACGACCGGTGACTTCCGATATTTGGTCGGCTACGTCGTTGACGACCAGTTGAAATTGTCCTGTTTTGACGGTGCTCATGCATTTCTGTTCTTCGCTCAACTGTTGGAAGATGGATCCTGCCGTGGAAAGTTTCTGTCGGGCAATTGGTTCGAACAGTCGTGGACCGGAAAAAAGAATTCGTTGGCGCGATTGCCCGATCCGACGCAATTGACTTTGGCTGTCTCGGATTTTGATTGGAGTGAGCTGAAGTTTCACGGCCTTGATGGTTCACTCGTTAGTCTGGGCCAATTGACTGAGAACCGTCCGGCCATTATCGAAGTGTTTGGCACGTGGTGCCCCAATTGCCACGATGCCGCCATCTACCTCCAGGAATTACAGGAACGACACGATGGCAAAGATCTGGCCGTTGTCGGACTTGCTTTCGAAGTGACGAGCGACTTTGAGCGAAACGTCGAGCAGGTGCAACGCTATGTGTCACGTTATGAAATTGGCTATCCGATCTTGGTCGCAGGTCCAGCCGATAAACGTGAAGCGTCAGATCAATTGAAATTCCTGGATCGTGTTCGGTCGTATCCGACTTTCATTTTTATTGATCGCTCCGGAACGATCGTCCGCGTTTTTCAGGGCTTCTCTGGCCCAGCGGCTGGCGAGGACCATCAGGCGCTAAGGCAAACCTTCGAGTCGATACTTTCTGAATTAATCGACGATTAATCTGGGCGGTCGTGATTCAAATAAATCTCGATCAAGGCGCTCCGATTCAATTCCCGAGCGGAAGCGTTGCCAGGCCCATCGCAAGGGTTGTTATTGGCCGCTAATGCTTGAACGATAGAAAGCGGAATTTGAACGTTAGCGACTTACTTGCGACGAGGCAAAAAAGAATAATCATAGTCTCTGGGATCTCTCAGGCCATCATTCAATTTTTTAAGGGCTTCGGTTTCGATCTGTCGTACGCGTTCGCGGGTGAGTCCCAGTTTCTCGCCGATTTCCTTAAGGGTATGGGGTTCGGTGTCGGCCAACCCGAAACGCATGCGAAGCACTGTTGCTTCTCGATCTTCCAGATCCTTGAGCATTTGCAAGGCTCGAGTCATTGTGTCGTTTTCGAGTAACTCCTCGTCGGGAGACCGCATTCGTTCATCCATCACCATTTCGCCAAGTGTCCATCCCGTTTCAACCTGGTCAGTTTGCGGAGATGATTGATAAATTTGGATTGCCTTTTTGATGATTGGCAGCTTACGTTTAGGAAGTCCCAACACGCGGGCCACTTCCTCTGGAGTTGGGCTACGTTTTAAATCTTCGTTTAACCTGGTGGAAGCGCGCCGCCATTTCGAGAGCAACTCGACCATATACGCCGGAATTCGAATCGTCTTCGCCGAATTTATTAGGGCCCGTTTGATCGATTGCTTGATCCAGTAGCTCGCGTAGGTACTAAATCGAGTGCCCATTTCAGGATCAAATCCCTCGACCGCTCTCATAAGACCGAGGTTACCTTCCTCGATCAAGTCTTGTAGACCTAGCCCTTTACCGGTGTAACCCCTCGAAATGTTAACGACCAGTCGCAGATTGGCTCGGACCATCCGATCGCGCGCTTCCACGTCTCCAATGGCAATTCGATTTGCAAGTTCAACTTCATCCTTGGCGGATAACAAACAAGTTTCGTTGATCTCGCGCAAGTAAGTCTCAAGCGGTGTTTGTACCCCTGATTTCGGAGCGCCCAATCGCTTCTTGGTCGCCCGCGTCAAGTCAATGATTTCTTGATCAGCGATATCAAATTCTTCCGATGTATCGAAGTCTGCCATACGATTCGTCCAATAACCTGGGAGGTGAATAACTGAACTATCGACACCACGCTAGCAGGCCTGAAGATTTAGTGAAACGAAATCGATTGTAGTGGACGTGTCGGTTACGTCAGCTCTTTGAATGGCGCAAACTAGTCGGTCGTGGTCCACGGGAGCTGCGGAAACAGATTACCAGTGACCCGTACGTCGTTGGGACCGTCTCGTTGTTGCTTGCCTCAATACTTTTTCAAATGGTCGCGCGATCAACGGAGTCGCGACTCGTATTCCCCAATTGGATTCTAGAAATCCGATCGGGCCAGCCTAATCATCGTCAGAATGACGTTGCGGTTGAGAGTTAATTCCAGGCGCTTGAAGTTGATGAGTCACTTCGAGTTTCTCACAATCAATTATGAAAATCCTGGCGAGCGTCGTTGCCACAAACAGTTGCTTTCCATCTGGATGATATCTCACGAACGAGAGTTGTTCGTCGGAAACAAGCTCGAGGTTAAGAAACTGAGGAGCTAGCTGGGGTTGATCCAAGACGTGGAGCGCCAAGCCACTTTGATCCACCGACACCACCGTCTGACCATCCGGGGACACGTCGACACACACGACCGCGCGTTGATGTTTCGGAAACCGATTGACCAAATAACCCATGTTGGCGTTCCAAATCGTGACGGTTCCATCGTAGCCACCTGAAACCAGATTCAACGTTTTGGGAATGAATCGCAGAGTAATACAGTCAGTTTCATGCGCATCCAACACGGCAATTTCAGCGCCGGAACTCATGTTGAAAACCCTGAGCTTCCCGTCGCGCGATGCCGTCGCCAGCAGTCGCCCATTACTCGAAAGATCCATGGCCGGAATTTGACGGGGATGTTCCGCAAGTTTGCGGAGCGATGGATGTTGATCGTCGTCGTCCAGAGTTTGAATGAACGGTATCTTGTCATCACCAGCTGTCACCAAAAACCTATCGTCATTGGATAGCACGACGCTATGTACGTCTTCGGTATGATGAGCGAATATCTGTTGCGGTTGTTCGAGGTCGGACAAATCCCAGATCTTGACCAGATCATCACCGCCGCCCGTCACTAATCGCTTTCCATCGTTAAAGAATTTGGTGCTGAACGCCCAATTATCATGAGCTTGGAATTGTTGTGTGATTTCAAGCGTCTCCAGATCCCAAATGAACACACGTCCTGTACCCTGGCCGGCCGCAAGTCGTTGGCCAGTCGCGTCAAACGTGAGGTTGTGAAGCGCTTGACGATAAATTGGCGCCCCTTCGACCGGGTTAAGACGTGTCGCCTCCACATCAAGAACTAATCGATCGACCGCGACTTGGGAGCGAATTTCACCGGAAAAACACACGACGAAAATCAACGCGCATGTCGCCAAACCAGATGATCGATCGAACATTGTTTCGCTCCTCCAGAAGTTAGTCACAGGTTCATTGGAATCTTGATTGAATATCGTTGTCGAGTCAGCTGGAATTTCCAACGTTCCATTGAAAAAAAGCGGGGCGTCATGGAAATTCGGTTGATTTCAACGCCAACAAGTTCTTCCTTTAACGCAGCAATCGAGCACTATCAAAAGCTGATGCCTAACAAATTTTAACAGAAAGCGCTCGCTAGAACGTAAAGCGATTGTAACACCTCGTCGAATTCGAATGTTGAACACGACCGCGTCATGCGATGAGGATCCGGTCGAGTGGTTTAATATTCAAATCAACAGAAACAGCAATCCCGTCACCATCCCATTATTGATTGCGTGCATTGTCATTGGCGCGATTAAACTACCACGCCATTCTCGTGCCAGGCAAAATGCCACCGCCAAGGTCGATAAAATCGGAATCGCCAACAATCCTTGAGGATGAATCATAGCAAACAGTAACCCATTCACAATGGTTGAGAAACCAATGCTCAGCCAGAGTCCCCACGATACAGTTAACTCGCGCTTGTGGCGATATAGCAAGCCCCGAAATACGATTTCTTCGAGTATTGGTGCCACGACGCACGCGGCGAGTATGACTTGCAACATTGGTAACCAGGAATCAGAATTGGCAATCTCTTCTTGAATTGGGTGGCTTGGACCACTGGGTTTGGCCAATTCATTTCCCGGTTGGATCTGATTAACAAACGCGGTCAGCAGCGCGACCACGATCACGGCTCCTCCCAAAAATGGCAGGGTTGCAATATAGGCAACGATGCCGCAAAGAATCTCCTTGATCGGGTTGGCAAATGTGAGTCCCAGTTCTTCAAGCATCGTACGGATTCCGACGCCGCGAATGACTGGCCAAACCAAGGCGACTAGTGAGCCAAAAATGGCAAGCAGTCCCAGGATTTCCGGCAACCCAAATCTGATCATCAACGAAATTCCAATCGAGAAGGCTAGAAATAACGCCATCCAAATGGCAAAGGTCTCTACATAAATGTCCCCGTTACGTCGTTGGGCGTTCAACTGCAACCGCAACTTTCCGAGAAAAAACAGTACGATTCCCAGGGTAAATACGGCAATCCCCAAAAACGCCAATCCGATCACGCCGATAAAAAAGACAAGGGTCAAAAAGGCCGTTCGTTGAGACTCGGCCAGAATTTCATGCCGCGCAAATTTGTCGGGTCCGAGCGCCGGTAATTGGACCAGCCGGCCACACCAGCCAAGGTGCTCGACTAACGCTTCCTTCTCTGAATCCGTGAGTGATAATCCTTCCCAGACCTCCTCGTCATAGTCGTACAAAAGGTTGCGGATCGACCGGCGAAGGTCAACCTGTTTTTCGGTCATTTCGAAGTCGACTCGTGCAATCAACACGTCAATTTCGTCGAGGTATTCAAGTGCTTGTTCGGCCCCCTCGATTTCGTTGAGCACAATGGCCTGACAAAACCGCTGCTCTAACGGTCCAGAGTCGAGGGATCTGGCTGATGACGGTAAGCCCGGCGAATCAAACGACTTGAACAACTCGCGAAATCCAACGGTCGTTTTCGCTGCGGAGTTCGCCTGCATTAAATCACCCTTGGTGACCTCTCGCTCATCCTTTTCGTGTTTGCCGACCGCAGCGAGGAACGCCATCAATCCACATAGCGACAGAATCACGACCCACGAAACGAATACGAACCCCAAGTTCCATGAGTCAGTTGGCTTGACTTCGGAATCAATGCTCTGAGGATCGACAATCACGGGTTGTAGATAAGGGTCCCCGGTTGGTTGATAGGGGTTTTGTGAAAAACGTGGCGGCGGTTGCGGGTCATTGGGTTCAGTTGGCACTTGAGAACTATTTGGGCTGGACGAGTGAAACTAATCAAGTTACTGGTAAAATTAACCACTGAATCTACGGAGTTACTGTGCCGCAAGAGTCAGTATCAAGATGCGATCACCTTATTTGTTTTGATCGACTTGACCATATACTTTTTCTTAACTCGTTGATACCGCCACTCCAAAAAAGCCAGCACTGCCAAAATTATCCCGATTCCGACCAACTTGATCCACATGCTATCCGGGGGAATAACGCGGTTGATCTGTTGGGCGAAAAACCACATCAGTCCGTTTCCCAACAGACTTCCCAGCAAGACGCCACAGACGGTCCATGCCCGACCAAGACCGAGCAACCTTCCGAAAATCGAGCCGCCAATGCTACCCGTCGTCGATGATGGAAAAACGACAAACGCGATTAAGCCGAAGAACGCGATTTGCTTAATCCAGGGTTGCTTCTCCATGAGAAATTTGCCGTCCCAAACCAACATCGAAATTTTAGGGCCCAACCATGGCAACCGAAACATGAATCCCATATGCACCGTCACAAACATCGCTGTGATAAAGTCCATTACGGTAACCATGCCAAATAGTTGAAATGGCGATAAGCTGAAATTCTGCATCCAACCTTCCAGCTGACCGGCTTCATTTCCACCGAGTATTATAAACCGTCCCAACAACAAAAATGTCACCACGGCAGCAATCACGAAATTGCGAGCCAACTCGAATCCCCAAAACAGGACGATGATTAACAGTATCGACCCGGTTACCGCGACCGGCGAAACCAGCGTAAACCACCATAAAAACGGATAATTTTTCCGAAAATCATGCTCGAATCGCGCATACGAGGCTGCCAACTGGATTCGCATTTCATTGGGGTCACCGGAGCTCAATTGAGCCAACTGATCTTGATTCTCAGTCACTACAACTGGATCCGACCGGGGTGTTTGATTCTCGTTCATACTTTATCTGACAACACTTCAGCTGATTTGCCATCAATTTGATTTGGGATGGTCATTTTTCGCCAGCTCATTCTACCGCCACGGCGTTTATCAGTCGATGCGGTACGACCATTTTCAGTTCAAATCCCTTAAGGGATGGGGGAGCAACGCACCGTAGGCCAACCGACGAAACATCGGGCAGATTAATCCGCGTTGGCGAAACGCCACGAAGTCCCCCCGGTCTAATCGAATTTGGGATGTTGTGTACCCATTGGTTTGGCCAAGGACTGGCAGACTTCGATTTATTGTCTTTCAAATCGTCCAACTCATCCGGCAAACCAGCCTGACAACAGGTTTTCCGTTGTATTTTTTAGAAATTTGCTGAATCTGTGTTTTTTTCTGTACGAAACTTGAGCCCCATTGCACCGATAGGTGTACGCGGTCAGCGAATCTGTTTTGGCGCTAATTGGACATGATGACACTGAAGTCCAGTAGCTTTGTAGGCTGTGGACGTTATCTGCGAGTCCGGAAACATTGCCTCGAATTCTCGCCAATCCCAACTTCGAAGATTGGAACATCGTCATGGATTGGCTATTGCAACAACATCGACGTGGTGGCCGACAACGGAATCTGTGGCATACGCTGGGAACAATAGTGGATGATCCAGCATTTGCCAGGTCGATTTTTTTGTGGGAGCGAAAGATCGAACTTAAGGAACTTCCAAGCCTAAACGAAGCGGATGCCATGTTAGCGGTTTTGAATCATGATCAGTTGTTTGTTCGTTTTGCCGCAGCCCGGCTGTTAGAATCCTGCTCTGGAAACCCGACGGACTACAATCCGGCTCTGGGACCGCAGATTCGAATTCGAACTGCGAGAGCCTGGCGGTCTCATATTCTCTCAATCATTGAGCGGAGACCCTGATACTTGCGACCGGCTTGAGGATCGGATGAGCCGCCGAGTACTCGTCGTCGGTGGCTCGCGAATCCAGGTTATGCTTCTCCGATACGGTTGAGTCTTGTGACGTAACGCGTTGGGACGACGATCTTCTCAGGCGACTTTGGAACAGAGCGCTGCTGTCTTGGTGTTTCCATTCGAATACCGATGCAAGTCGCGGTTCCAGTCAAAGTTCAGGTGCCTTGGACAACCATCTGATTCGGGGTATACTCGACACCATTAAGGTGTCCACGAGTGCTCAGAAACGGGACAATGTAAGCGGCGAGAAAGCAGACGATTTTTGGCGACTTTTGTTCCCTGACGATTGATGGTAACCAGGCATTCATTAAATTTGTTCAATATATTTGGAGCGAGTCATGATTAGGATTTGTGTAGGTTTCGCGGTTGCTGTTTTTGTTACTTGCTGCCAGGGTGTTGCCCAGGACGTTCGAAATGCTGCGGACGCAGAAGTGACTCACCAAGTTTTTTTTGACATTGAAATTGATGGCGAGAAAGCAGGTCGAATCGTGCTTGGGCTGTTTGGCAACGATGTTCCCAAAACCGCAGAGAATTTTCGTGCTTTGTGTACAGGAGAAAAAGGAGAGGGAAAATCGGGTAAGCCGTTACATTTCAAGGGGAGCAACTTCCATCGAGTTATCCCTCAATTCATGCTGCAAGGGGGTGATTTCACAGCTGGCAATGGTACGGGTGGCGAAAGCATCTATGGCGAGAAATTCCAAGATGAAAACTTCAACCTGAAACATGACGGACC
>JBGTDM010000327.1:0-2108 GCA_041748315.1 Pirellulaceae bacterium | reverse complement strand
TAATTAAGGGACTTTCCCTCGGATAAAGTATGAGTCTATTTTATTTTGCAGTCAACCAGCGATTTTCGTAGAAATCTCTTTGCGCGGATATTCCGATATCAACTCACTTCCACCCGTACGACTTTCCGGACAAACGCGGTGGTTCGGCTGGTGGGGCGTCCCATTAGGACTAGCTGCAAGCCGGGCGCACTGTTGGGCACGAATCATGCGTTGCCGCGCACGCCAGTAGGCCGGCCACAATTACTACTTTTTTCTCTGGGTCCATCGTCATGCTCGCCAAATTTAAGCAACTTGTCCAAGTGAAGTTCCCCAAAGTTGGTAGACAGTGAGACAGCGATGAATCGCGTCCCATGCTTTGTCAGTGTCGCATAGCCATTCAGTGTCCCATTGTTCTTCGATGTCCTCTTGGATGAAGCCGATGGCGTCGCCTTGCGATTCAACGATTGCAAGCAGTTGGTCCCGTTGTTCATCGGTCAGTGCGAAATGGGCACCACGGCATGCCAGCTGGATTCCTTTAACAATAAAACGCCTGCGATAACGCGCCCGGGAGCTGACGTTGCCGAGCCAAGCGAGCCGACCGGCCTATTCCGGCTCGCGTCCATCCGTTGGCTCTGTCGCGCTGTGGGGCGACGTTATCAGTTCGACAGCCATCGCCCAATCGCGATTGTACCGTGGGCGGTTCTCCAAGACACGAGTGGGCAGCAAATTCCGATTACAGACTAAGGGGCGTCTTTGATCGTCGAGCATCCCAATCCGAAAGACAGTTTTTGCGAAGTGAGTGTCGTTCTGCGGATCAAGTTCAACGTCGATTTCAAATGGTGCGATCCCGTGACAGTCGATCCAGGTCACGCCCAGCAGTCTGAATCGATCCATTGTCGGATTTTCTATGTCCAGATGTATCACGCCGTCAGACCACCAACCACCGAGATTATCGGGACCGTATGGGATGCACTCGCAAATGTACCATTCGAGTAGGTCGCGAAGTTCTTGAACGACCGTCCGATTGTCCGCAACGACCACGTTGGGGTCGTCGCACCAAATGCGCAGGCATCTCAGCAGACGTGTTTCGATCGTCGGTCGATCGTTGGGCGTGGCATTGATGTTGTTGCAGGCGTCAATCTCCAATCGACGAACAAATAGTAGACGGATTTACTGCGGCCTAACACGTCGGCCTAAATCGGGCGAGTCGCGGTCTAAACCGGGTAATTGCTCGAGTGGTTTTTCGGCATCCTATCTCGGGAATTGGGCAGTGCCAAGGATTTATGTCGAGCGAAGCCAGTCGGCCAACCTATTGACCCGATGACTCAGATGTCTCCCGTTCACGGCATGGTTATCGGGCCGTTCTGACTTTGCTAGTCAAATATACCCACAGCTTTGGGTTCACCTTTACACCAGCGAACGACGAGCACAAACATATCACGTTTTTCGCCATCCATATCTTTCAATTCTGCATAGATTACTACATCATCATCCAGAAAAAACTCGCGAAATTTGGCTTTGGCGTCATCGCTTAGCCGAAATGAATCGATCGGCAGCTTCTCAAACGAAAATTCGTTTTTGATATTGACGGATATTTCTGCACCAATTTTCGAGGAATTGCGCAGCGATTTAAGCCGAATAGGCAATTCTTCATTATCTTTTATCTCGGAAATCAATTTTCCGTCGCAGTAAAGAAATGGCGTTGCGGCTAGCGCGACGTACGCATTAACCTCGCCTGCGGCCCAATTTTTCCAAAACGACGTGCAAAGGTCCCTGTATTCCTCTTGGGCATCAGCGAATTGGCCAGACGTAGTGAAAAACGCTAAGGCCATGACCATGATAAAGAATCGCCGGGTGTTCATATCGAAGTCCGATTTGACGTAGTGGAAAGTCCGATAACGCGCAGAATGACCAGGCAGAAAGTTGGCTCGAATTACAAGTTGGTTCCGGAATCATAGTCAGCGTAACCGGCTTCGGTCAATCCGGTTGTTCAAGTAAGCCGCTATCGCGGCGGGAACTGAATATTGAATCGGTTGGTTGATCTTAATTTTGCTTTCTAGTATAGTTGCTTTTGAGTGGTACTGCAGCGCGACATGGAAAACCGAACCTGGGCCGCCCCGAAATGTGTG
>JBGTDM010000326.1:0-22379 GCA_041748315.1 Pirellulaceae bacterium | reverse complement strand
ATTCAACACGCCTTGGACAACCCACGCAAAATCGATGAAGGATTGGTGAAGGCTCAGGAAACTCGCCGAATTCTAGATCGGCTTTATGGGTTTGAAATGTCCGAATTTCTTTGGAGAAAGAGTCTGGGTCGTTCGGCTGGGCGGGTTCAAAGTGTTGCCGTCCGTTTAATTGTGCAACGCGAACGCGAACGACTGGCCTTTCATTCCGCAACTTATTGGGATTTACTCGGACTGTTCAAAACCGTCTCTAACGAGAAATTCGAGGCCAATTTGGTCTCGATCGACGAACAACGCATTCCGACTGGAAAAGATTTCGACCCTGCTAGCGGAAAACTGATCAACAACGACAAAAAAATTGTTCAATTGAATGAGCAGCAGGTCACGGAGCTTGCCGCTCGATTGAAAAAAGCGTCGTTCAAGGTCTCCAAGCTTGAGGTCAAACCCTACACGCGCAAGCCCGCTGCACCATTCACCACCAGTACGTTGCAGCAGGAAGCCAACCGCAAACTCGGGTTTACAGCGCGGCGAACAATGAACGCTGCACAGAGCCTCTACGAGAACGGGCACATCACTTATATGCGTACCGATTCTACGACCTTGTCCCAACAGGCGATCGATGCAGCCCGTGATCTGGTCGCCAGCGAATACGGTCAGCAATTCCTACCTGAATCGCCCAGGCTCTATACTTCAAAAGTCAAGAATGCTCAGGAAGCGCATGAGGCAATTCGTCCCGCCGGGGTCGAGGGAAAATTCGAAATTCCGGCAAAAATAAAATCGCAATTGTCATCCGATGAATTTCGAATATTCGAATTGATCTGGAAACGGACGGTCGCCAGCCAAATGGTCGATGCACGTGGGAAAAACGTCACGATCACTCTGCAAGGAGATGGCGCTGCGTTTCAAGTTCGAGGCAAAACGATCGAGTTCCCCGGCTTCTTGCGCGCCTACGTCGAGGGCTCTGATGATCCCGAAGCCGAACTGTCCGATCAAGAGAAGATTTTGCCCACCGTCCAGGAAGGTCAGGAGATCGAATGCTTGAATTTGGAAAACAAGTCGCATACGACCCAACCCCCTGCTCGATACAGCGAGGCCGCACTAACACAAGAACTGGAGCGGAGAGGAATCGGTCGACCGAGCACCTATGCGTCAATTATTGATACCATTCAAGCCCGAAACTACGTGTTCAAAAAAGGGAATGCACTCGTCCCCCAATGGGCCGCGATGTCGATGGTCCGCGTGATGGAAGAGCATTTCTCGAATCTCGTCGACTATCAATTTACGGCCGAAATGGAAGATCTGCTGGATGCAATCAGTCGACAGGAGGCCGATAACATTCAATATTTGGCAAAGTTCTATCACGGCACAAACGGGCAGGGACTGCGCAGCCGATTGGACGAGAAAATCAAAACCGTCGATGTGCGAGCCATCTGCACATTTGAACTTGGAGTACCCGAAGAGGGTGACAACCGCGAAATGATCGCGATTCGTGTCGGACGCTACGGACCTTACATCGAACAGGGAGATCGGAAAGCGAGTTTGCCTGATGGACTCCCCCCGGATGAAGTCAATTTGGAATTGGCATTACAGCTCCTCAATAAAGCCGTTGTTGCCGAACAGCCACTTGGCATCGATCCCGAAACGGAACGCCCCGTCTATCTCAAGGAGGGGCGGTTTGGGCCCTATGTTCAGTTGGCTGTCCGTGAAGGCTTTGATGATGACCAACCAAAGAACGCGTCATTGCTGACAGGCATGGCGTTCGAAGACGTGACATTAGAGATCGCGTTGAAGTTACTGTCCCTCCCTCGCGACCTGGGTGTCCACCCGGAAATGAACGAGCCAATTGTGGCGCACAACGGACGTTTTGGCCCTTATATCAAATGCGGAAATGAAACGAGATCGATCCCGGCAGACATGAATTTGTTGGAAATTTCTCCGGAACAGGCGATCGAATTGTTGAAACAACCCAAAGCGAGAGGGCGAGGACGAGCTGCTCCCAAAGAACCGCTCAAAGTTTTCGATAAGTCACCAATCACCGAACAGCCTGTTCATCTCCTCGAGGGCCGATTTGGTCCATATGTGACGGACGGAACAACCAATGCTTCATTGCCGCGAAACCTTGAATCCGAAGAATTAACGTTCGAAAAAGCCTTGGATTTATTGGCCGAACGAGCTGCCAAAGGGCCATCTACCAAGAAAAGTTCAAAGAAGAAGACCGTCAAGAAAACAAAAAAAGGGACCAAGAAAACAACCCAGTCAACTGCCAAGAAAAAGACGAAAAAGAAGTCCGTAACGAAAGGGACCTCCAAAAAATCGGAAGCAAAAAAGTCGGAAAAATAAGGGGTTTAGTTAGCCCGGCGCGCTGGTTGCGCTTGAGTTGCCCTGACTTCTCGCCAACAATGGAAGGGACACGAACGATGTGCAACGAGATTCAATAGGCTCGCGATTCTCATGCACGAGAATATTTGCCCCGGAAAAGAAAAGAAATGCAGTTACCAATCATCACTGAAGCACAGCGAGCCTGTGGGAGATTGGAGACATTGATCCCAGCTGCTGAACTTTCACGCCGAGTCCCGCTGCCGATGACCGTGCAAGAGGCGAAAGCGCGGGGCTGGGATGAAATCGATGTCGTCTTTGTGACTGGCGATGCCTACATCGACCATCCGAGTTTCGCGATGGCCATTTTGGGACGCACGCTCGAGGCTGCTGGCTTTCGTGTCGGAATTGTCGCTCAGCCCGATTGGACTTCTTGCCGAGATTGGTCCCGGTTTGGCAGACCTCGTTTGTTCTTCGCAATCAGTGCGGGGAATATGGATTCGATGATCAATCACTACACGGCGAATCGAAAGGTCCGCAATAGCGACGCCTATTCTCCAGGGGGTCGAATTGGATTAAGGCCTGATCGCGCTACACTCGCATACTGTCAACGCGCTCGCGAGGCATTCAAAGGCGTTCCAGTCATTGCGGGGGGCGTCGAAGCTTCATTGCGCCGCCTGGCACATTACGACTATTGGAGTGATAAAGTTCGCAAGTCCATCTTGATGGATAGCAAGGCGGATTTGGTGGTATTCGGCATGGGCGAAAATCCAATCGTGGAAATTGCCGAACGGTTGCAAGCCGGTGAGACGGTCAAGGACTTGCGCGATATGCGTGGTGTGGCCTACATGCTTGGACGGACACAAAATCCGCCAGAGGACTCGCTGGAGTTGCCTTCATTTGAGCAAGTTCGCGACGATAAGCTGGCCTTTGCCGAAGCGACGAAGATGATCCACAATGAAACCAACGCCTACAATGCGCGGCGATTGAAACAAGCTCACGCCGATCAATGGGTTGTCGTCAATCCGCCGCAGTTTCCAATCTCCAAAACATCGATGGATCGCATTTACGATCTACCCTATACACGTAAACCACACCCCAGCTATCAGGAACCGATACCCGCGTTCGGAATCATCAAGGATTCTGTAACGATCATGCGTGGGTGTTTCGGCGGATGCACTTTTTGCTCGATCACAGCGCACCAGGGACGTGTGATTCAATCGCGCAGCCAGGACTCGATCATCAACGAAATCAATCAACTCGCTCAAGAGGGTGACTTCAAAGGTGTGATTAGCGATATTGGGGGCCCCACGGCCAACATGTACGAAATGCGATGCACGCAGCCCGAAGTCGAAGCCAAATGTCGACGACAATCATGCGTGCATCCGACGATTTGTAAATTGTTAGGGACCAGCCATGGTCCATTGATTCAATTGATGCAAGAGTCTCGCAAGGTCCCAGGAGTTCGCAAGGTCCTCGTGGCCAGCGGTATTCGCATGGATTTGGCTCAGCGGTCACCCGAATATATGGCTGAGTTGACTCGGCACCACGTTGGCGGTTTGTTGAAGGTTGCTCCTGAACACGCTGATCCAGCTGTACTCGACAAGATGAAAAAGCCCTCGATTGGCGAATTTAGCGAGTTCGCAACGAAGTTCAAACGCGAATCAAAACTCGCAGGCAAGAAACAACACTTGGTCCCCTATTTCATTTCCAGTCATCCTGGCGGCGATCTCAATAGCATGATCGAACTCGCCGTGTTCCTCAAACAAAACGGTTACAAACCCGATCAGGTCCAGGACTTTATTCCCGCGCCCCTGGATGTTGCGACCTGCATGTACTATACCGGAATGGATCCGTTTACCAGGAAACCTGTGTATATCGCCAAGAGTCTTCGCGATCGAAAGATGCAACGCGCCTTGATGCAGTTTTTTAAGCCTGAAAACTACTTCGAGGTTCGAAAGGCACTGCTGGAAGCCGATCGAAAGGATCTCATTGGCAACGGTTGCGATTGCCTGATCCCCGCACAAGCGCCAAAGGAAGCGATCGCACGGCGACGCAAAGACGCTGGCAAACAGTTTCGCGGTGACTACGTGCATCAAATCAACAAGGATTCCGTGACTGCGGATTCCATGGATTCGAAATCCGACCGAACATCGAGCAAGAAAACCGCACGCAAACAATCTCGTTTTGCGCCAGGCGATGGTTATCGCCCCGACCGCAAAAACCTCCGCCGTCATAAGGACCAATAGCCTCAATACGATCCCGGATTCACTCCTGCACGAGCTTGCCGAGCACGTATCGACACGCGAAGCAAAGCTGTAGGCCAGCCTTTCCAAGCTGACGCCGTTTACTTGGTTTGTACCAAACCGGGAGGATTGGGTCAGCCTGGAAAGGCTGACGTACATACCTTGCGCCGTAGGCTTAGAAGCCGACCGAAACTTCCCAACTGTTGCGAGGCGGGCCATGCCGCCGATAACCAGGCGGACAATATCTTGGGTGCGGGGGACCGTAGAAGTAGTATCCAGGTGACGGATGGATCCATCTTTCTTCAACAATGACTTCGGTCGGACGAACCCCCCAACTGGCGACGCGAGGTGCCACCGACGTCAACGGCGCGGTTTGCATCGCTGAAATCACATTGTTACTCACACCGTTATTCTTCAGCATCATCAGTTCTTCAGGTCTTAGCCGTCGTTCGATACCATTTGCGTTAATTTGATTGACAATTAATTGCTCGTCGAGCCCCGATTGGGTCATGCGGATAACTTGATCGATCGAGATCGCGGTGGCCATAATCTGTTGCTCGCGCTCGAAATGATACGCCTGGTCGGATGCAACCTGATGGTCTACGGAGTTGCCCAGCGCGCCTCCCAGGATCGATCCGGTCGTGCCGCCAATTAATGCTCCTTCCAAAGCCTTGCCACTGTTGGCGCCGGCCAAGGCTCCGATTGCCGCTCCCGCCATTCCACCAGCCAATCCGCCATTTCGTGTGTGCGGACCGGCGGTTTGACAACCGGCCAAACCGATCAAAACAATCGATAGGGTGAAGAAATGAGGTGTTATCCAGTTTGATTTGCAAGACTTCATGCGATGACTCCGAATTCACAGCGTATGCGATGGCGAATCGTGGCAACTTTCCAAGATTACGTCAAGGCATCCTGCATCCAATTGCTGCCATGAAATTTTCAGGTCAATCGATGGGGTAGCTTGTCAGCAAGTGAGATATAATGGATAAACCAGCTAAACTACCTAAGCAGAGAGAGCAGGCTGAATTGATGAAACAGGTACAACAGACCGCCAAAACCATTATCGAAAATGTGGAACGCGTAATCGTCGGGAAACGCCAACAACTGGTCTTTTCTCTAGTTTCATGGTTTACCGGTGGCCATATTCTGCTTGAAGACGTGCCGGGCGTCGCCAAAACAATGTTGGCACGGGCTCTGGCTCGAAGCGTCGGCTGCGACTTCAAACGGATTCAATGCACTCCGGATTTGTTGCCCACGGATATCACGGGTGCATCGATCTACAATCAAAAGTCTGCTGAGTTCGAGTTCCGTCCAGGACCCGTGTTTACGAATATTCTGCTAGCGGATGAAATCAACCGAACAACACCTCGCACCCAAGCTTCGCTGCTTGAAGCAATGGGGGAAGGGCGGGTCTCGGTGGACGGTGTGACGCATGTATTGCAACAGCCGTTCCTGGTGATCGCGACACAGAATCCGGTCGATCATGAGGGGACATTTCCACTTCCAGAAGCGCAACTTGATCGTTTCATGATGAAGTTTAGTCTGGGCTACCCAAGTATGCAGGATGAAATGAAGATGCTGGAACTGCTGCAAGGAAGGCATCCAATCGATTCTTTGGATGCAGTGGTTCCCGCCAAGGATATTCTGGCCTGTCAGAAACTTGTCCAACAGGTCCATCTTGATCCAAAGATCCGCCAATACATATTGCAGATCGTTCATCTTTCGCGAGAAAGCGACCATCTGGTCTTGGGGGGGAGTCCGCGTGCATCGTTCGGACTGTTTCGTGCGGGCCAAGCCCTCGCTGCAATGCGCGGTCGAAAATATGTGCTGCCGGATGATATTAAAATGATCGCCCAACCTGTGCTCGCTCATCGAATGATCGTCAAACCCGAAAGTCGATTACGTAGAATCACCAGCGAAATGGTGGTAACGGAGTTGCTCAATGAAATCGCCGTACCGATTATGGAAAGCGAGCCGGTCCGATGATTTGGATAGTTGCCGCAATCATCATTTGGTTGGTGGCATTCGTTTTTAATTTAGGCGTGCTGGTTTACGCCATGTATGCGGTCCTTGGTCTGCTACTGATCACGCGGTGGCTCACCGCGCGGTGGACAGAATCGCCCGTCGCTAAACGAACGTGCAGTCAACTTGACGCCGAGGTCGGTAGTGAGGTCGTAGTCCAGATCAAAATTGTTAACCGAGGGCGTTTCGCTATTGGGTGGGCATTGATCGAGGATTTGCTTCCGCCGAATGCCATTCACGCCAAGGGGACAAAGCTCCGCCTGGAAGGGGCCCCGGTCACGGTGACTCGCATGAAGGCGGGAGAGGAAATCGAACTCAACTACACGCTGACTTGTCTCCGTCGTGGCTACTACCAGATCGGACCGTTGGTCTTCGAGTCGGGGGATGTGTTTGGGTTATTCCGCAAGTTCCGCGTTCTTGCGCAACCTCACTTTTTGATGGTGCTCCCTCAAACGCAATTCGTCGAAGGATACGATATCGCATCACGGCGACCGATCGGCGAAATCGTGATGACCCACCGATTGTTTGAAGATCCGACAAGAATTGCAGGAATTCGACGGTATCAGCCTGGCGATTCGTTATCCAGGATTAATTGGCGTGCAACCGCGCGAACCAACGAACTTCAAAGCAAAGTTTATGAACCATCGTCGATGGCTGGGGCGACAATCGTGCTCGACTTCCATATCGATTCCTTTACAGAAAAGCACGAACCATTCCGCAGTGAATTAGCGATCTCAGCGGCCGCCAGCATTGCAAATGTCATTCATGGAATGAATGAACAGGTCGGCTTTGTCTCGAATGGTCGTGATGCCGTTGATCGAATCAAGACCGAAGGGTGGAGGGGTGATCGAAGGTCTCGTGGCGAAGCCAAAAAATCGGTCGTGATGCTCGGAACGAGTGACCGACTGCGTCCGGTTCAGGTTCCAACCCGAAAACACCCTGGGCAACTCGACGAAATCCGTAATATGTTGGCACGCCTGGAATTGACCAATGGCATGCGGTTCCCGCACTTGCTCCTCGAATCGCTGAGTCGTATGCCGCGTAATGCATCGGTGATTGCAATTCTCAGCTATGTCGATCTGGAATTCGGCGTTGCATTGGGCCAATTGGTCAGACGAGGATACGGAGTCACAGCCGTCATCAACACCTTTGATCCAGAACACTTTGCGACGATGAGTGCACCGCTGATGACTGAAGGGATCGAAACTCGAATGTTAGTCGACCAGGAATCGATCCGAACGATCTGTAAACGACACCTGATTCGCGGATAGCGGGCGCGGATGGCAATTTACCGTTGATTTTTACCAAGTGGCACGGTCCCGTCGATTCATGCTCCGCAAGGGATTACTCACCAGGCAAGGTGACATCTTGCAACCTGAGCAACGTCAATTCCGGGGGACAATTCAAGCGAATCGGGTCATCCCCCGAGATCCCTCTGGAGACGTGCATCACGGTGCCATTTTGCTGAAAGGCGCCTGATGCATATTGGACGCCGTAAATACTTGGTGCAATGACAGGACCGATGATTGGGAAACAAATTTGTCCACCATGCGTATGTCCAGCCAACATGAGTTGAATGTTACGTTGTTGAGCCCAACGGAACTGGTCGGGCGCATGGGAAAGTAAAACCAACAATTCATTCTCGTGCCGTTCGCGCGACGGGGTCGCTAAACCCTGATTGAACCAGGGCGCCTCATTACCTGCGAACGAAATGGTCGCCGCGCCAACCGGGTAAGATTTCCATGCCCCCTCCAAATCGACCCAGCCGATATCCATCATGGTTTTGCGCAATAGAACTTCGTCCTTAATTCGGCAGTCATGATTACCTAAAATGAACAGGCGGGAATACTTAGCCGTGACCTTGCTTAGAACATTTGGAATCCAATCCAGGCATTTACGATCGTCGACGATGTCGCCGGTCAGGCAGACAAAATCGGCAGACAACCGGTTGATTTGTTCGACGACACGTTCGAAGTATTGTATATCGATTTTACCAGTGAAATGCAGATCGGCGACATGCACCACCCTCAAATCCTGGAGGGGGACCGGCAGATTGCGGATCGACAATGATTTATGCTCAATGGAGAGTTGCAACACTTCATTTCCCGGAAACCACCGGAGTAACTTTGCTTGCCATCCATGTAGCAACCGGGGATCAAAAAGACTGCCAATCCGGATGAGTTCACGACTGAGCGTTTTGGCGGGAGGTGGGTTCCGTAGTCGGGCGATCTTTCGTAATGCCCAGCGCGCTCCGAGCAGCACTGCGACACCGACACACAAGTAGCTGTAAACCACCATCGTGATGGACCACGGTGAACCCGATTGTGGTCCGTATATTGTCACCCCTATGGCGATGCCAAGCGCAATCACGGTGACATAGATAACCCGTTCGCTGATTTTGCGAAAGAATCGAATCCAAGCCGTCGCATGAACTTGATTGAAAATGGCGGACCATATACCGAGATGTCCGACAAGTGCGACCACCATCCAGCTAAATTTGAGCATTGAAATCCTAGACTCGATTTTGAATCGCGCGAACCTCTGCGACTCCGTTTGCCGAGGAAGGGCAAGATCAACAGGTATGATCAGGTGATGATGGAATTGTTAGTCGAATCCGCGGGGCTGACCATCGCTTCGACGACTTCCAATAACTGTTGTAGCTTGAACGGTTTGAATAGCACTGCATTGGACCGCAAGCCGGCCTTGCGTGATTTGACGATCGCGTGACCGGGATCGTACCCAAAACCGGACATCAAAATCAGTGGGGGATCAACCATGAGTTCCTGCAATCGAAGTAACAACTCATACCCGTTGATGTCCGGCAAGCGAATGTCTGCAATAATTGCGCTATAGGCATGATCGAGATCGCTATTGCGAATCATCAAAATGGCCTCGCTCCCTTCGTGAGCTGTCTCGACGATACATCCAAATCGTTCCAGCAAATCATGAGCGCTGTTTCGAACCTCTTCATCGGCATCGATCACCAGGACGCGTTTATTGCTCAGTATCGGACGTTGGTCCAACAACACCGATTGCGGGATCATGGCGTCCGGAGCGAGATCTCGTTCGACCTGTTGAATCGCCTGTCGCACTTGCCTCGCTTGCTTAAGTATCGAGCGAAGGCGCTTCGAAACGCCGGGATCATGACCGATATAGTTCTCGATAACATGCACCGTATCGTTCAAAATATCATCGATGGGTGCCGCAACTGCCGCGCGAATCGCGCCGACACTTTGTTGTGCAGCATTGGTTCGCTGTGCAACCAGCAACTCCAGTGTATTCAAGGCAATCGCAACATCACGAGCAAATATCTGCAACAATTGCAAATCGCTTTCCGTAAATGCGCCGACAAACGGACTCTCAACATTAAACGAGCCAATCACCTGCTCGTGGTAAACTAACGGAACGGTTAAAGAGCTCTTTGCTCCAACCAACCCTTTAACGTACAACGGGTCATCACTCGTATCTTCGCATAGGTAACTCTTGCCAGTGGCACAAACAAACCCGGAAACTCCATTGCCCGTCGATCGAGCATACAAGGGGCGCTTGCTCTCTTCAGAGTCGATTCCAACCGAAATCAACGGTTCGAGTTTCGAAGTCTTTTGGTCGATCAATCGAATTTCAACCACGTCGTACTTCAATAAATCCTGCGTGTAATGAATGATGTTAGCCTTGAGCAGTTCAATGCGCTCAATCAAGTCCATCTGGAAGACTTCTTCTGGCGTCAAATCTGCCAGTTCAGCACCGGCACGATGAATGGCCTCCAGCTTCTCCAAATGCAGCATTTCCGATGACACGTCGCGCAACGTGACGACAACGAACTCCCAATCAGTTTCACTTGGGTAGGAAAGTGGCGCAGCCCGCAATTGAAAATATTGTCCACCCAGGGTCTTCAACGTCGATTTGCATATCCGTCTGGATTTAAGTGCCGTGCTAAGCGGACTGAAGTTGGGGCCCAAAGCCTCCGCGTCGCCCAAGCCATCGTAAAAATTAATTCCCAGCAACTGGGAATCTGGAAACCAGTCCTTCAACGTCTGGTTCACGCCAACGATTTCGTTCTCGCTATCAACGACGGCCAACCCATCTGGAAGTTGATTAACGACGTCCAGTTGAAACACCCAGTTCCAATACTTCTGCGCAACGCTGAACATGCCGGAGGGTATAAACACTCCTCCCACAGCATCCTGTTCATTGAATTCTCGCGCGTCCTGCAACGAATATGCAAAAAGAGCCTCGAATTCGCGAACGGATTCGGGTAAGCTGGTATTGCCAGTTTCGACATCAGCAAGAACGATGATTTTCGATGACTTGGACACGGGAAACACTTTGCATTTTTTTGGCAAACTTGGGATAACCTGACGATCAACAACAGCCTGACAATAAACAGCGCGGTCGAGAATTTGGAAGTCAACTTGGCGATTGCCGCACAATACCTAATCAGAAACCATTTCCAATAATTTGACAAGTTTCATTCTGCTCAACAGCAACGTTTTTCCAAATTGAATCGACCCAAAACGACAATGTTACAGCGCTCGAAATCGACCTTGGGCCAACACCGTTTGCTGTTAAGACTGGAATTTAAACCGATTCGTTCCAAGTTGCCACCATTTTTATGGCGATCTCGCTCCCACTATAATTGAACAGTGGCGATTTAAATTACAAGCTGGCTGAATGCGAGTCGTAATCTCGGTCGCTCAATTCCGAGATCGAACGAATTTGTATTTAAGCTCGCGAACCCAAATTTAACGTTGTTACAATCCAGACATGGCAAAAAAGAAAAAGGGGAAAATCCGCACGGGCCTGCGAAAAAAGTATGATGATCCCGCACGCGAATCGGGCTGGACCAGAAAATATCAGCAATCGGAGGTCAATGAAGACCAGGATTTGCAACAAAGGGTATCAGGCAAAGGACGGCTTACGCGAAAACGAACGGTGCATGGAACCGAGGTCGAAAACCAAGCCGGTGGCTATCGAATTCTACTCGACATCGATGTCAGCGAATGTGTGCAGGCACGCGTCCTGCGCGTTCACGGTTTAACCACGATCGTTGCGGATCGCGACGGCCGTACCTATGAATGTACAATCCGAGGCTTGCTTAAGACACTTGCCACCGATTTGCAACACGTTGTCGTTGCCGGGGACAATGTGCAAATTAAGCCGATTAACGAACAGCAGGCGGTCATCGTGCGAGTTGAGCCAAGATACTCTGCGATCAGCCGGACGAGCCGTGGTCGTCAACAAATCCTGGTAAGCAACGTTGATCAGGTGCTCATTGTCTGCAGCGCAGCGGAACCCAGGCTAAAGCCAAATCTTGTCGATCGCTTCTTGATCTCATGCGAGAAATCCAGAATTCCGCCATTGATCTGCATCAACAAAATCGACTTGGTCAACGCAGGTGATTTACAGCCGGTTGCCGGTGTTTGGGGCCAACTCGGTTATCAGGTGATCTTTACGTCTACGGTTAACGGATTCGGTATCGAGCGGCTCGTTGAACTTGTGACCGGAAAAGATAGCGTCGTTGCTGGGCAGAGTGGAGTTGGCAAGTCGTCGTTGCTTAACGCCATTGAACCCGAGCTCTCGTTACGAGTTGGCGAGGTCAGCGAAGAGTCGCAGAAAGGTCGACACACAACCACAACAGCTCACTTTGTCCCCTTGAGTCGCGGAGGCCACATTGTCGACACCCCTGGAATTCGTCAGTTTCAATTGTGGGATGTCGTCGCTGAAGAGGTTGAAGCGTTCTTTCGCGATATTCGACCCTTCATCAATCTTTGCAAATTCCCCAACTGCACTCATCTTCATGAGTCGGATTGCGCCGTGAAGTATGCCGTTGCCGATGGCAAGCTCGATCCGCGTCGCTACGAAAGTTATGCGCAGATTTTCGAAGAAAACATTCAAGCTTCGTATTAGCGGGAACGGGTCGTAGGTCGTTGCCCAGTCAATTTTTTGAACTCAAGCGGTCGACATGGGTCGACGTGCCAAATGAATTACGCGGTCCGTTGTTTTTGCCAGGTCTCTGACCATTTGGCTCGGGTCAATTGGCTTTGAAGGCTCGTTTCGTTCTTTTGATCCTGTTCGATTGCTGTCAATTCGTAATGCAACTCGGGATCAAATTCGTCGATCTCGATTTTTACTGGTGCTCGGCGAGTCGGCGGGATGAAGAAGACCTCTTCGTCGTCCTCTTCAACTTCCACGGTAACCGGCGGCGGAGTCGGCAGTTTGCGATACGATGTGGGGACCGCATCGGACTCGACGACATCTTTGTGATAGGGAAGGACTCGAACGTCGACATCGATCGAATCGAACAGATCGCGAATATGGTCATGACACGTGAACATCATCACTTGATAGCCAAGCAGCGAGAACTCCTTGAGAACTATTGCCGCTGCTCGAGCTCGTTTGGAATCGAAATTGACCAGCACATCGTCAAGCACCATGGGCAACACGGCCCCTCGTCGGGCATAGGCGCCGACGAGCGCCAGTCGCAAGGAGAGATAGACGGCTTCGCGTGTTCCACGACTAAGCAAATCGACCGACAGGGTTTCGCCTTCATGATTGTCGACTAACAACTCTTCGCCGCTGAGTCGCGTCCAGATTCGAAGATAGTGGCCATCGGTGAGTCGTTCCAAATAGTTGGAGGCTTCACGCAATGTTTCGGGTTGGCGCTGAGCCTCATAGTTGTCACGAATCGACTCCAGCATATGGCTTGAAACACAGAGAATTTGCCATTCCCGTTTTAGTCGGTTCAATTGCTGGCTGAGGGCTGACAGTTCCATGCGAGCTTCATCTAATCTGGAATCTTCACCCAGCATCTTCACTTCCTGCAGGAACTCGCCGCGTTGTTGGTGCAATTTTGTTTGCGTGGTTTTGAGTCCTTCGATTTCAGCTTGAACATGCTCCCAACGACGCTCCAAGCCTGCTTGGCCATATTGTGACATCTTGTCGGCAATTTTGTCTTCGGTCACGCTACTGGTCAGTGCGGCGGCGATTTGATCAGTCAGGTGGTTACGTTTTTCGATCAGTTTACGTCGCTCGACATGCTTGGTGTGGAAACTGCGATAGTCGTCCTCGGTTTCGGCTCCGACCGCGGCTAGCAGTTTGCGTTTTAACCCTAACGTCTTTTCGATTTCGCGATTCACCTTTCCATAGGTGGAGCGCAATGACTTGTATTTGGCCGCGTGTTCCTTGCGGCTGCCGACCAATCGACGTTGTTCGCCCAGAATGGATCGAAGTCGTTCGATGCGTTCCAAAACGTCCCTCGATTCAAAGCGTAAATCACATTCTTCAATGAGCGAATCGATGCGTTTGGAGATGGTTTCCAATTCAGTCTCGCGTTCGATTAATTCTGTCTTGTATTGATCCAAGCGGGAGTGGAAGCCAGATATCCGTTCCGATTTTTGGGTAATGCCTTCGATATCGCTGGGCTGCAGCGTTTCCGGCAGTCCAACGGTACGCAATGTGTCGCGCCAAGTCTTCTTGGCCTGTTCAAACTCGGCTTCGACTTTGGCGCGATGGCGTTCGGCCTCTTCGATCTGGAATTTCGCTGTCTTACAGCGATTTTCCATCGGGACAAGATCCTCCAGACGTGCCAATTGCCCTTCAGCCTCTCGGAGTTGCAAATCCCACTCGCCAACACCTGAAGGGAGGTGCCGTTCAATTTCATCCCGTTCAGCTTTGGCGCGTTTCAGTTGCTGTCGGACCAGGTCGAATTGGTGCCGGAAATCATCGAGTTCCTCCCGAGCCACTCGCTCCCAATGATGTTTCAAAGCCAACGAAAACAGACCGAAGCCCGTACCGAGGATCATCAGTAGGAATCCGACTTCTGTTGGAGTCGAGCCTGCAGTGCCGCGAGTCCACCACCAGGAGAGCAATCCAAATCCGGCGAAGATGATACCCAGGATGAAGATCAATCCCAACGTTGTCAATTTGCCCACAGGCAACACCTGTTCGTTAACGACATCATCGATATCGCGTTCGAGTTCGTGCCGAGTATGATTGAGTTTCTCGATCTTTTCTTCGAGTTCGATTCGGCGACGCAGCCGCCCCACCAATCGACCCGTGTCATCGATCGATCCGGGAATCCCTTTATGGGTCGCGGAGTAGGTCGTTTGCAGGCGGTCTTCAAACTGGCTGAACTCCAGTTTGGCTCGTTCGATCTCGCTTTGAGCCTTATTGACCATTTCATGATGGTCTAACATCTTACGGCCAGTATCCCGCAAAGCACTGAAACTGCGCGTGGCGATTTCCCGGATGTCCTTGTTGGAGAGGTTCAATTTCGAGCCGAGCCCATCGACTTCGCCGCCAATCGATGAGTTAATATCGCCGATCGCACGCCGCAATCGCTCGATTTGACGCTGCATCGATTCAATCCATGGCAAATGTTCGCACATGGCATCGATTCGAGCCGCCTGACTCCAAACCAACCGATTGATGGGGAGTTGGTCCACTTCGCGGCGCAGTTCATTACGCTGCGTTTTGATTAGAGCAATTCGTTCGCGATGTTTGACCAGTCTGGAATTGAGTCGATCGAGTTCCTTGACTGAAATATCGCTTAGGCTTGGCAGATGACCAAAGCCTTCCACCTGGTCATCCAGCAATTTTCTTGCCTGCCAGCGATCTCCAATTTGGATTGCGACCTCCAGGACCTTGGATTCATTTTCGAGTGATGACAACTCCGCTTCCAAATCTTCGAGTTGCTGATTGATCTCGCTCGTATGGACTGCGATTTTTGACCATCGGCGCGAGCGAGAGATCAATTCGTCGATCTCTTGCAACAGAGCGCGGCGGCGAATGGTCAGGATGCGGAGTTTCCCGGGATTTTCCTCATCCGTCGACCAGATGGCTTCGCGGCGGTTTCGAAGATCTCGCATGACATCAACCAGCGAAACGCGATCAAGGCCACTGGTCAGTTTGTAGAGGTGCTCGGCGGCATCGGTGCTGTTGAGTGTGTTCAGTTCCTGGATTTCTCGCAGGCCGATGGCAAATACGTTGTTGAAAATCGATTCGTCAACATCGTTCAACACGTTCCCCAAGGTCGCGCGGCCATGCACCGTGCCATCTTTTGAGTCGATGACCGACAAGTCACCAGACGGATCTGTGATTCGATTGGGATCGATATGGCGCTCGATCTCATAATCGCTGTGGGGCGTAATCACATGCAGACTTCCGCCAGCCAAACCACCGTAGACCGGTGGAATATACTTTTTACGACGTTCCGGCGAGTAGCCAAACATGATCGAGCGAACAAACTGCATTAAGGTTGTTTTACCCGCTTCATTCTGTCCGTAAAACACGGTAATACTATCGGACACGCCATCGATTTTCAGTCCTTTCCAAACTCCAAAACCGTCAACTTGAATGTCATTGATTCTCACGTTTAACACTCCCTTGTTCAGTGGGTGATCGGACGAGTCACTGTATTACGCTCGCCCCTGAATTACGAGGTCCGACTCCAATGATTCGAACGGTCCTGCGGCTACGTTGCATCGTTGGTACTCGACCCCGTTTTCAATCCGGGTCAGTTCAGATCATCACAATGCGGAAAATAAAAATAGTGTGTGGAATAGTAACCAGGTACGGGAAAGCACGGATGATGTCACTCGTTATCCATTAATCAAAGCTTCGCCGACCCGGCTGACGTAGTTGGATTACGAATGGTTATCGTCGTATCCTTCGCCAGCCCCCAAATATTCGACTCCGACTAGCGCGGCACGCTGCAATAATCGTTTGCGTTCGGCGGAATCGATCTGAGATAGCCCGACCAGATACTCATCTTGAATATCCGCCGGTATGTATTCGTGCAAACCCAACTTGATCGATTCATCACTTTGAAAGCGACCCACGGCTCGTAAATAGTCTCCGAGGATCGTATCTTCTTCATACCAGGTGTTCGGTAACACTGGCGGCGGCGCAATGACCAATTCATCGGTCCATACGCCTCCCTCCTGGCCAAATTGATTTCTGAGATATCCAACCATCGTATCGTGCCAGGCAATGGATCGAAGTTCTGGGTTGAAATCACCCGTCGTAGAGATATCCCATTTGACCAAACAGGTTTGTTCAGGCGATTCGACTCTCAATTGCAAACAACGGTCCCCCAGTAGATTTTTCAAATCATCCAGTTTGACGCTTTCCGCGACCTTGATCGCCTGCGGCGTCCAGCGCACGGAATCGACGTCCACTTCCTGAGTTCGAAGTCGACCCTCACTATCGATTCGACCGATGGTGCAGCCGTGCGAACCAACTTCCTGAGGCGAGCGAGCTTGCGGTGTCCCCGGGTAAATGGCGAGCGTTCCGGTTTTCTCCAACACCCTGCGTTGATGCAACCCCCCCAACGCCCAATACCTGACGTTTTGAGCTACCAAGGTTGCCGAGTCGAAATCGCCATGATAAAGCGCAATTGTAAACGGTGATTCTGGTTCACAATAAAAATCGGATGGAACTCGTCGCTTCGCTCCCTGGCCACAACCGAGGATCGTTGCCATTGTCTTGCCATTGCGTTGATACGTGACGCGCTCAACTAGCGAACTGGTAAACGTGATGACATTGTCAGGCAGTTCAACCGCGTTGGGCCAACGATCAGGGTGATCCGTTGTCCCTGCACACCAGTACACGAGAATACCCTTATCCGCCAGTCGCTCCAGTTGCCCCAGCAAAAACGCGGCTGCTCGAGGTCCACCATGCTCGAAATCGCAGATATCGCCGGCAAGCAACACAAAGTCCACTTTCTCATTGACGGCCAAGTCGAATACGCGCTCAGCCGCGGCATACGGTGCATTGGCAAGGTGGCTCTTGAGATGCTTGGGGATTTCGATCAATCCCTCAATCGGACAATCCAGGTGAAAATCAGAACTATGGATAAACTTTAAAATATCGGCCATCAGGTACACCTCCCTGCGCCTGAAACGAATGAAAATTGGTCCCGTGGGGAACCTGGTTAATTTGGATTGTTGGCCAGTTTAGCCAAAATCCGGAATTTCACAAACATCAATCAAATAGGAAAGCGTGATCGAAAAACCGCTTGGGGTAAAGCAGAGAATCACAACGATGCTAGCAGGTCTTCGGATGTCGCAGGGAGACCACAGCGAGTTCAATACCGATCGGTTCGAGCGGTGTAGGGAATTTCAAGATGGTGCCATGACCTCAGTCGGGTGCATGTCCCAAGGGCTTCATGCCACTGAACTGCAGCCGAAACGCTTGCCGTTTTCCGTTAAAAAATGACACCGTCGCCTGACGTTTTTTACCTTCTCCACTCATGGCTACGATTTTTCCAGTCCCGTAGGTCGGATGGGTTACGATCATACCGAATTCAAATTCGTCCGGATCGACGTGGACGACCGAATTGGATTTGCTTTCAATCATATCTGCCGCAGTCATAATCGGAGCGATGGCTTTCGCCTGTCGCCTTGATTGATCTGACCTCCGCGATTGCGTTTCTGAATCAGCTTCCAACTCTTCAATCTGTTCGTGGACGGAATCATTCGAGCGCTCATCCCAACCATACCTTCGACTTGGCGGCTGCATGACGTTCATTTCCTCGCGAGGCAGTTCCATTAAGAACTCGCTGGGCATCGCGGGCCGATTGGAACCTCGGCGAAATCTTGAAATCGCATAACTCAAATGTAACCTCTGCTGAGCTCGAGTTATCCCGACGAACAGGAGGCGACGTTCTTCTTCCAGGCCTGTATCGTCGTTCAGGCTTCGCTCATGCGGCAAAATACCATGTTCGAGTCCGACAATAAGTACATAGGGGAACTCCAGTCCCTTGGCAGCATGGAGCGTCATCAGTGTCACTCGATCATCATTGTGTTCCCAGGCGTCGGTTTCATTGACTAAAACGGCCTGTTCCAGAAACCGTTCCAAGCTCGTTTCGTCATCATGGGAGTCGTCAAATTCGCGAGCCGCGCTCAAAAGTTCATCGACATTCGCGGAGCGTTGAAACCCTTCTTCATCGCCATCGCGCAGCAGGAAATCGCGATAGCCCGAGAGCGAAATGACGTAACCAATTACCGACTCGACTTTACCGTCCGCCACATTGCTTAACTCGTCGTACAACGCCACAAATTTTGCGATCTTGACTGCGACCCCCTTGGAAATCGATTCGATCGTGCCGCACTGGCGACATGCATCCAGGATCGAGATTCGATGCTCGGTAGCATAGTCCCGCAGGCGACTCAATGTGATATTTCCGATCTGCCGAGGTGGGACATTGATGACTCGCTGCAGGGCGATATTGTCTCGCGGATTATTGAGCAAGTGCAAATAGGCCAGTACGTCCTTGATCTCTTTCCGTGAGAAAAACTCCGTTCCATGGACGATCTGATAGGGAATCCGTCGGTGGATCAATTCAGCTTCAAAACCTCGTGAAAGCCAATTGACCCGATAGAGTATCGCGAAATCCTTCGGTCGAAAGCTGCCATGCTGAATTTCCTTTTCAATCAAGTCGACAATGCTGCGAGCTTCATCCTGTTGAGTCGGAAACGCGGCGATCGTGATCGGAGTCCCCAGTTCATTATCCGTCACAAGTGATTTATGTTTTCGCTTTTGATTGTTATTAATCAATTGATCGGCCGCGCGTAAAATCAACTGCGTGCTTCGATAGTTCTGTTCCAGACGAACCGTCTTGATATTCTCGAAGTCCTTTTCAAATTGGAAAACATTGCCGACTGAAGCACCACGCCAACCGTAGATTGATTGATCGGGATCGCCAGTTACCATCAAGTTCGCCGTCGGATGACACATCCCTTTCAGAATCAAATACTGCGCCTGGTTGGTATCTTGATATTCGTCGACCAGGACATGTTGATGTCGTAATGCCAGCGAATCTCGAATTTCCGCACTTTCGCGGAGCAGTTGAACGACGTATAGCAACAGGTCATCGAAGTCGACGGCGTTACTTTGTCGCAGCAGCTGTTGGTAGATGGGATATACCGTTTTAGCCGCCGTCAGGAGGTGACTTGATGCCCTGCTGTCGGTCTCGTCAGGCAAGTAACCAGCGCTCTTGATACGACTGATTTCGTTGGCGATCTTGTCGGGGCTGTACTGGGTGGATTGCATCTCGGCCAGTTCAAGCGCTTCTTTGATCATCGTACGGCTATCGCTGGTATCGTAGATCGTAAAATTCTCTGACAAGCCGACATGCGGGGCATAAATTCTCAGTAATCGACTGCAGAAACGATGAAACGTGCCGGTCCAAACATAATTGTCGGGTGCCAGCCGCGCTAAGCGATTTTTTAATTCGTCGGCGGCTTTGTTGGTAAATGTCAACGCAAGGATCGAACTCGATTCGACCCCTTGAGAAATCAACCAGGCAACTCGATGCGTCAACACACGTGTCTTGCCACTTCCCGGCCCGGCGAGAACCAGCATCGGCCCGAAGCCATGCGTTACGGCCTCTCGCTGACTGTCATTCAGTTCGGCAATCATTTCGTCGACCGACGTCATGGGCTTCATCTCGTTCCATGCTAGCTTCGAATACAGTGGGGACTCCTCAATCAATTCTTAATTGTTATAGTGTAAATGTTTTCGCTCAAGGTCTTGACACGTTTGGGCGCACAAAAGATTTGATAAAACACTCTTCGTCATCCCAGCAAGGGAGGGAACCCATGGCAAAAACTCGTGTACGCCTCAGTCAAACGGAAGAAAACCAGCGCAGCCTCAAGGAACGATTGGAGTTGAGTACGGCTGAAATTGGACTTACCGTTCGCACGACAAACTGTCTGGAGGAACGTGGAATCTTCACAGTCGAAGATTTGCTGAATACAAATCGTACCGACCTATTGAGCATCCAGAATTTTGGCGAAAAGACACTTGAAGAAGTGTATAAAGCGTTGGAGGCTATTGGGTTTTATCGACCCGGTCATGAACCGGCCATCGATGACACGACACCTGAGACCCATTCGTCAGGATTTCAACAATCTGTATTCGGCCAGCAGATACCGACATTTGACGGTTTCGATAAAGAAACCGCCTCACCCGATTTCGGTTCGACCGTCGGGATGGATTCCGTAAATCATGATCAACAGTTTATTTCTAATCCTCAATCGACAACTGCCAATCCACTGGACGAGAACACGGCAACGGGGCATTACCCGCAACAGCGACTCCCTCGCTAAATTGACTCGGCTGATTAGCGTGTTGCTTGTTGGTTCGGCGATCCGTGCCTATGATGGGAAGTCTGCGGCGAATACAGCAATCGGACCGCTGTGTCGGTCTTTGTTCGGGGCATTGGTGTGCCCGTGTCGCTGTACAATGGATGGTCGACATCTCAACTCGGGCGAATGATTGATAACTGTTGAGATTGCAATATTCGTCACCGAATTGATCACAAGCAATTGAGATCGTTTATCCACGCTCATTTTAATTTTTTGGTTTCGGCTCGGCTTAACGAGTCCTGCAGAAATCCCCGGACAGGAAGACGCCAGCGTCTGTGATAGCTCGTTTGTTTCTATTGTTTATACTCGTCCCGATGGCAGATTTGATTCTGCTGCTGATGATTGCGCGCATTCATTGGTTGTGGACGATCGCGGCGATTGTCGTAACGGGTTTCGCCGGTGCGTGGTTGGTGCGGAGGCAGGGGATTGCTGTGTTGCGTCGTATGCGCAGCAGTTTCGCAACGGGAGAAATTCCAACAGACCCGCTAATCGACGGGGGTTTAGTGTTACTGGCTGCAGGTTTACTGTTGACACCAGGTTTGATCACCGACGCTGTCGGAATCACGTTTCTGATTCCTGTGTCTCGACACTGGTATCGGCATCGGATTAAGAACTGGATGATACGTAATGTTCAAGTCACGGCAACCACTTTTAGATCGCGAATGGAAGCCGATACGGTCGATGCTGATTATGTCCGTAAACAAGATAAACCATTCGACGGGATGAATGACGATCAACGCTTGGATGACCGACGGTCGGATTAAACCCGATGAACCGGTTACTGCTGATGCAGATTTTCAATGCTGAGCGGTTGATCGTTGGTGAAAATATCAGACGCAGCGCGTTTGCGTCCGGTTCCGTTCCGCGTCGTGACCCACAGAAACCGTGGGTTGATCGTTGATGAGGAATCGATACGTTGCATAACCGAAGTTGGTCAGATAACCGCTTCAAGTGACCGATCTGGGACCGGCGGCATTCACCTCTGGTGACACTCGATCAGCAAATTTATTAAAGTTCGCGTTGAACTTATCAGCCAGGATCAACGCGGTCTTTTCAAATTCCTGTTTTTCTTGCCATGCATTAACAGGGTTCAAAATCTCAGTGGGCACCTCTGGACAGGATTGCGGAATCGACAGTCCAAAATAGGATTCCGTTTCCCATTTGCATTCGATAATCGATCCGTAATGTATGGCGTCGATAATCGCTCGAGTGAATTTGAGCTTGATTCTGCTGCCGACACCATAAACGCCTCCGGTCCAACCGGTGTTGATCAACCAGGCGTTTGCACCATGTTGTCTGATTTTCTCAGCGAGCAGTTCAGCGTATTTGAAGGGATGCCAAACCAGGAACGCCGCGCCGAAGCAGGCCGAAAACGTCGCTTCGGGTTCGACCACACCAAACTCAGTCCCCGCTACTTTCGCCGTGTAGCCGCTGATGAAGTGGTACATCGCCTGTTCTGCGGTAAGCCTTGAGATCGGAGGTAACACGCCAAAAGCGTCACAGGTCAGCAAGATAATATTTCGCGGATGTGGACCAAGGCATGGAATTTTGGCGCCTTCGATGAACTCGATAGGATAGGAGCAGCGAGTATTCTGGGTGATCGAGGAGTCGTCATAATCCGCTTCGTTGGTAAGTGGATCGACCACAT
>JBGTDM010000325.1:0-4179 GCA_041748315.1 Pirellulaceae bacterium | reverse complement strand
GCGCTCGCGCACCTGCTCAATGCAGTGGTCAACGATCCAGTCGGTCGACCATAGCCGGCCATCGCCCCGTCCCCTTCAAAGGCACCTGGCATTCCCAAGTCTTTATTGCCCATCCGAATAATGGCGAGGATTGAACCGCGTCGGTCAGCTTCCACAATTGGATCGACGCCTGGATCAAGTCGTGTGCTGACCAGGGTGTCGATACCGGCAAGTGCCAATTCCTGGAATTCAGGCGCTGGAACATAAATGACTTTGGTGACAAAGTTTCCAGCGAGGACTTGATCAAAATCTTCTTCTGTGAATTGAATCGGTACGGCTGCATGCGCCAGGTACGCAGCAGTACGTGGTGACCCTGGAGCAACTTCCAATGTCGGATAGAGCTCGACTCCCTCACGTCCACCAATGTTGGTCAACTTCAAGCGGTACAATCCACCTTGTTGAAAATTTTGTCGACCTGGAACCACCAGTGGTTCCGAGTCAAACATGCCGACCTGGGATACATCCCAGTTGACATACATGCGAACGGGTTTGTCGAACAAAATCTGCACCGAACTTTGAGTGGGTGCCCCATAAGCAAATCCACCATATCCTGTTCCGATAGCACAACCCACCTGGCCACCGGGGCTCATGGCTGCCATGACTCCCGGACCGGGTCCGCCGACACCAGGGCCAGGCTCGTGTAGCATTTGCGCCGGCGGCAAATTGTGAGAAACGGGCAAGCCAGACCTGATTGCTGGCACTTGGCACCCGACCATACCCGCGACTGCCATTAGCAGTAATGCGGTTGAAAAGCGTGCGTACATGGTTCCCCCCTAACGCTGTGCTTGTCTTCGACTAGTGTCAAAAACTTCCTTTGGGTCATGAATCGTAAAACGAACTGTTTGGTCGGATCAATTGACGTGGACCCGATAATCCTTTGCTCCTAAGATGCGGCGACGAAGATCGAACTCTGTAAAGGCTCGACGCTCGGTACGCCACATTGACTCGGGCATGCCAACCAGAACGCAAATTCGGCGCGCTGGATGACTACAACCTATGTTCGGCGCCGCAAAACAGTTTTCTTTGGAAAAATCCGCACAACCAGAACATGATTCGAAAATTACTTGTCGCAACAGGCTTGTTGGTCGTCTCAGTGATAGCGTTTCGGTATTCCGAGGAGGCTCCGTCGATCGAACATTCCCTCTCCCCAACCGCTAGCGGTTCGCGACATTCATTCACAGGTGCCGTGTTGCGAAATTCCACGGCAACCCGCTCGGCCTGGGCTAATCCGACGCTTAGCAAATCGGTCCGACAACCCAATGACGTGTTGGACATTGAAACAAGGTCCGTGGGGGAATCCAACAAGTTGTTAATGCAGTCGGCGCGTGGCCTTGAAAACAATGCTCCGTTGCAAGCAAACCTGAGATACAGAATCAATTTGTTTGGGCAGCAAATCACTGGGCCCGGGTTTTACGTGCAGCAAGGAGAGGGGAGCGGTCGCTGGCGAATGGAACTGCACCATAATTCGACTCACACCAGGTTTCGGTTGGCCCACCTTTCCGATGGGCGATTCTACTTTCGGTTTCAAGAGCTGGACAACAAGCCCGAACTGGCATTCGTGGATACCTTTAAATTATCAAACGGGGAGCTCGACCGAAGCAGCGAGGTCGCCGCATGGACCAATCCCTGGTCACATGTCGGGGGTTTGTCAGCTTCGCTACGACATTTAGCCGTTCATTTCGATTTTGAAACCGTTACAAAATCACAGTTGGATGATCTCGAGGTATATCACGTGGTCGGTCAGTGGAAGCCCACTGCATTCGCACGAGCCTTTGCGGATTCGAATCAGGCTACCTCGTTCGAAAAGCAGCTCCCGCAATCCGCGCCGCATGTCCCGCACGTTGTCGAATTGATGTTGGGAACGGAACAGGATCGATTTCCTCTGTTCCCCTACCGCATGGTCTTCTATCGGTTCAGTGGCAGCAACGACGATCATGGAAAGTCAAAATCAACACGACGTTCGACACCGCGACAACTCGTTCCAATCGTACAAATGGAGTTTTTTAATCTGAAACACCTGGAACAAAGCAACGCTTCCCTGTTCATTGTCGATTCACCGGCAAACGGCTCAATTGATTTAACGGCTGATTACGTGGAGCAGACCATGCGACTCATGGAATAATGATCGTAGAACGGTGGCTTAAGAAAAAGCGGTTCAATGATAGATCGATCAGACAATCGTTGGCGCCCACCCCCCTGGTGAGTTCAATACAGTTTTTACCAAGGCAGTACTAGATTCTTGACGCAACTCTCGACCATGTCCGTTGTTTATCGAATGGGGTTGAAACCAGGTGGCCAATAGAACGATTGGACAACCTCGCCGGCGGGCCGCTACAATGTATGGCAGCGTTTTGTAGACTCAACTCTGGACAATCATAGGAAATCGATTCATGGCCCGCTGTTTATTGTGTGTAATGTTCCTGGCAATCGCGTTCGGCGCGTTAGCTCAAGCGCAGGAAAACGACGACGTTCAGCCTGCAGAGATTGAGATGACTCACATGCCACACACCGTGCTGTTCGACAAAATGATAGGAGCATGGGAGGGTAACTGCCGAACCTGGTTCGAACCGGACAAGCTCGGCGACGAGTCGAAAACCACCGGTGAGATCGTGCAAGTCCTTGATGGTCGATTTCTTCGCCATACCTATCAAGGAACGATACGAGGAAAGTCGCGACGCGGCGAGGAGATGATTGCATTCAATACAATAACGAATACCTTCCAAACCTCCTGGGTCGACGACTTTCACATGAACTACGCCATGATGTTCTCGCACGGTAAAGCTACCGCCAACGGGTTCAGTGTTCGAGGTGAATACGATGTCGGTAAGAATCAACCGAAATGGGGTTGGAGGACGAATTTCGAACTGCTCGATGACGATCATCTGACGATCACTGCTTACAACATCTTTCCAGACGGACGGGAAGCCAAAGCGGTCGAGACGTCGTACCGTCGCGTTAAGCAAACCGAAGGCTCTGATCGTTGACAGTCTGATGGCGGTCAGAGTGGACCGCAGTTGGCCGAGAACAAAAATTGATACATGCTAAGGCCGCTCGGTTAGCTTAACTGCACCGGTCTGATATCAAGGAGAAGTTACAGCGTTCTCTTTCCTGTCTCGACCGACCCTCCATGATCCTTGAATTGATCATCCGTTTGTGGAATTCCAAATGAAGGGGGGCCCGAAAGCTGATTGACGAGACTTGGCGACGGAGTAACGACAGATTTCGCAGTCGGCGAATCGAAACCACAAGTCAATTGGCGACCGCCGATAGGTTGCCATAATATTTTGAGGATGTTCAGAAACTGTATTTCCGGAACTTCAAATCCAATGTCCTTTAATGTAGATAACAACGGAGATATGTATGTGCCATGCGACCAATATGGTTAAGATTGCGATCGTGTTTGCAGTCGCGATGTTTCTGGGATGTGAATCCAAGCCCCCGAGATTCACGGGTGGCGATTATCCACCGGTTACGAAGGAGCAGTTAACGGGATCTGTCTTATCCTTACGAACGGGACGACAAAAATTCGATTTCAGTTGGACATTTGAGGCGAATAGTTTTGTGGTCGAGGGGCCCGAAATACCTCCTGACCTGGTCGCCGCGTTGCTTTCGCCGAACGCGGCGGTATCCAGAATTGAAGGCACTTGGGAGATACGTGACGAGACCATTTATTTCTATGTGGAAACTGGCGAAGCGGAATCGATGTCGATTCGAGAAGCTTTTCTCCCCATCTTTTTCACTGGGGTCATCCGTATTCAAACATCTGAAGCTCAATACGTTTTCTGAACCATCGCTCAAAACTTAAATCAAGAAATTGAAACGGCGGAATTGTCGGTGAATGCGAGGCGTCGCCTGCCCCTCGAGCTGTCGGTTGTGCATCTGGGCTTTTTTTGAAGGCGGAACCTTGCTTTTAATTTTGAGCTGCGACCGATTAGCCCGCATTTCTCACAACGATGACTTTTGCGTTGGCGATCGCTCGATTGTTGGGCAAATGTCATCGTTGTGGGCAACGGTGCGTTCAGGTCAAAGTGTCGGCCTGAGGATGTGTCGGCCTGAGGACAGGCCGACCTACTGTAGCTGCCGCTGTCCCCAGCGGCAGATGGCCCCTCTCGACGCTTTCCATGTGAGAAATGCGGGTTA
>JBGTDM010000324.1:0-4628 GCA_041748315.1 Pirellulaceae bacterium | reverse complement strand
GTCGTGCGCTGCTGATGTGGGCGGACCTAGCTGTCATCCCTTGTAAAGCTTCGATGTTCGAAGCGCGAGCACTGGACAAGAACACCAATTTCGTGCGACAAGCCCAGGCCATTCGGCAGGGGCCACCCCATGCCGTTGCGGTGCTCTCCATGGTTGGCAAAGAGTATCGATTGACCCGAGACATGCTCGAAGCAGCACGAGCCCTGCAACTCTCAGTCGCCAGTACGGCCGTGACGCTCCGACAGGCCTATGCCGATGCGCCCGGGCAAGCCACCTTCGTATGGCAGATGGGATACGCAGCGCGAGATGCCGCCGAAGAAGTTGACGCTTTGTTTCGTGAACTGCTACCGGAAGCTGCTACGGGCGACGTCATCCAACTTCGTCGACGTCGGGAAAAGCATCCGGCGAAAATTGTCGTCAACATCTAATCGATGCCGGTCACATGGAACGTCGCCCTTTAACGATAGGAATACACACAATCCCAAACGCTGATCCCAGTGCCGTGAGGCAATTCGTAAAGCAGGAGCAGCCGCCGGTGGAGCCGGAAACCACTGACTCCAGGCAACTGACCATCAACCCACCAACCTCTAGTCCACGCTTGAGTGGCAGCACCCCTGCAATTACCATCAAGAGACCGCAACAAAAGTCGACCAGCATCGCGCCCATCGGCCTGATCCCGGTTACGGTCCGACTCCGCCCAGAGTTGGCAGGCGCTCTAAAACGAGCTTCATTGGAACGTCAACTGGCTGGCGAGGAGTCTTATACGCAACAGGAACTCGTGGAACAGGCGTTAGAGCCTTGGCTGACATCGCGCGGCTATCTTGGTTGAAGCCAAGATTCTGGGCGACAGTCGTTCATGAACTCAAGCACCGTGTGCTAGGGCCGCCTCGATGCTTCGATGCGGCGGATCGGCATGCAGAGCTGCTCATTCTCTAATCCTTGCTTTTGCGCCACCCACAGCGCCATGCACCGCACGAACTTTGTAGTCACCGGCTGGTTGAATCGACACCGCGCATCTTCCACCCGCCAGAAATCTCCATCCTTGACGCAGTAGAGGGTCGCTCGGGGCAGTCCCCAGTTCGCCTCAATGCGAAAGAAATAGCCCACCCCCTTCTTCACCGCCTTCATCATGTAGGGCACCACGCCCGCGCAGTTTCGCATGGCGAGCGATTCTGCAATCAGCTCTGTGCGGGTTCGCAGTGCCAGGGCGTAGCCTACTTCGTCCGGCCAAGGCGGTTCGCGAAGTTGGTTGCCACGTCTGCTGACGACTTGATATTGCATCAGTTGCTCGTAGTAGTCGTTCCAAAGGCGATCGAAATGCCGCATGGACTGCACCGACATAGATGGGACGAACTCGTGTAGAAAGGCGGCTAGTCTCCGCGCATCTCGCGCATGTGGCCGATCCCTCCGCTTGAGCTGTCCAAGCTCGCTGAGGTAGCCATTCGATGCGTGAGCACGAACGACCTGGTTCGATAAGGATTCGATGATCACAGACGAAATGTATCGCGCGTGCCAGAGAAATCGCAGTTCTCTCTTTTCAGCAAATAGTCGTCGCATCGCTCCAAAATGATCGCTGCTCAGCGATTCACCAGTCATGCGACGTAGCACAGACAGACTTGGCAAACCGACGTCGGAAGCCAGCTTTCGGTGAGGTGTCGCGGCCACACGATTGAGGTACGTTCCACAGTCATCATCGCTCAATTTGCTGGCGTCCACACAGACTGCAGCCAGCAGCCCGGGCGTGTCAAGCAGTCTGGTCAGTGCGGGTGTACGCATAAGACAATTCGCGACGCACCGACGAGTCGAAGCTGGCGCAAATGGCGGGAGCAGTAGTCCACTCATTGCAGGAGTCCTCTCAAAAACCTCTTTTGATGTGCCAGATAGATGTGTTCACGATATGACGCGAAGCAGCAATGATCCAAGCCAGGCACGACAGTTTGTGATGGAAGTCGCTGCCAAACCCAATAAGTTGACTGACTGCGCCATTGACTCCAGTTCTTTAGTAAGCGTTCGAATGGAGAACTGCAGATTCTCAGGTACTCCTTTGCAAAGATAGGAACTGGGCCGGTATCGATGCGGAAAGCCATACATGCTCATTGGATTTCCAGAATTTGACCCCCGAGTCAGCTGCTGCCCGGGCGCGGATACTTAAAACAACGGGTCGCAGATTGGAGGTAGCAACTGCATTGGCGTAGTTCCAATCCGTCGTCAGGTGTACGTAGTTTCGTCCCATGGGCTCTAATTCACCGTATAGAATCTTTTCCGCCTTCGAACTGCTCGTCCCGTGGTACAGAAGGGGTGGCGGCAGCATGGGGGTGAAACCTCCGACGTCGCCTATGGAATGTCCATAAAGTGCCCGAATACGACGGCCCTGAACTTCGAAGCGAGTACCGTTGTTGCTGCGCGCGACGCGCCACAGGTTTTCCAAATCGAGGTCCGCCCATTCCCGACGTTCATGGCGGAGCGCCAGAAGGAGATGGTCCAGCTTCACCCATCCTTCGGCATCCATTTCGAGAAAGAATCGATGCGGACCGTGTCGAAGCGCAAAAGCGATGGTCCTCAGTAAGCTGTCGTCTGGCAAACTCTCAGTTTTTGCCACTTCAGGCGGCTGAGGTGGGTGACGCACCGAGTGGTTTGACCAAGGAACCTGTTGCATCTCGCGAGATTCCAGTCCACGGTTGCACCGCGGACACGCAATGAATGCTTTGGAAGCGAAAACTTTCGCTCCGCAGTCGCCGCACACGAAATACCATCGACGGGTTCCGGCAGGCCTCATGACTCACCCCCTTCTACCATAAGGCTGGCGGTCACCAACGTCTGAATCGCTTCGCGAACATGCGGTGCCAAGTGTGGCCAAGCGTCGGCCAAGAAGCAAACCTCCGGAGGGACCACATATCGACTCGTGGCGTCATCCGATGTCAGCAAGCGCGAGGTTGTGTCGCTGCTATGCAGCACATTTGCAGCGCTGGGGGTAGGCTCTGAGTCGCAAACGATTTCGCTAACGTGAGTTGCGGCAAAATCAGCTTCGCCTTCGATTCCCGCCGCCTCCACTTTTGAAATGTGCCGTCAGACGGCGACTTTTGACGATAACCCTTGTCACAGCAAGGGTTTTCGTTTGCGCTCTCCCAAACCCCGGAGTCGCCATCAGTTGACGTATTTTGACATGCTGCGACCACCGGCGCGTGGCCAGGACGTGGACACATTTCCGGCTCCTCTTCAGACTGGTCCACTTCGGGCGTGGCCAACTCGGCCGACTCCGGCATCGTGCCGAAGCCCTTCAGCTTGCCCACCGCCTGGGCCTGATCCTCCAAGCCGATATGCGTATAGCGCATCGTCATCCGCACGTCGCTGTGGCGGGCCAGCTCACGGGTCTCGACGAGCGAAGCCCCGCTCCTGAGCAGCTCGGTGATATAGGTGTGCCGACCGGCCGCATGGAAGTCGGCCACGCCTTCGGCCGTCTTATAAGGTATCCCCACGCGTTTTAGGTCGAGCTTCACCATCAGCCAGGTGCGACGCTTTTCGAGCAGCGGAAAGAGTGGTTTCTCAGCAGCGCTGCCGACGAGCCACTCGCGGAGCATTTCCACCAACTCGGGATGCAGCGGCAACACATCTTTGCGACGGTGCTTAGAACAAGCCGCTTCGACTGTCACCGTCGGCTGCGTCTCATCGAGGCGAAAGCTCGCCGGGGTGAGGCTCGCCAACTCCCGTCTGCGGAGCCCAGTGAAGTAGGCGAGGATGTAGAGCCGTGCTCTCGTTTCGCCGTCGTAGCACTGAATATCTTCGCCGCTGTCGCGTGCCGACTGAACCAGCTTCGCCACTTCCTCAGCCGTAAGTGCTCGACGTTGGTGGCGAATGTCGACGTCGGCATTCAGCCGCTCCAAACCCAGCAGCGGATTGCTAGGGATCCGTCGAGTAAGCACCATCCAATTGCAGAACCCGTCAATGGCCTGCACATAATGGTTGTACGTCCGACGCCCGCTGTCTTGCTTCGAGCACAACTCGCGAACGAATGACTCGACTGCATCGGGATTCAGATCAGAGACCGCTTCGAAGCCGCACCCTTGGATGACGCGACGAATCCGCCCCGTGGTCTGCTTGATGTACTTGAGCGTGTTATCGCTCAGACTCTTCTCGAAAGCCTTGAGATGCGTCTCCAGGCAGCTGGAGCGGCTCTCCAATTCGCGTTCCTTTTCGGGATCGATCAGTCCGCGTTTGCGGAGCATCACTTCATGCTCCAGCTTCGCCGCCATCTGCTCCGTCGCGCGGCGATCGGTGAAGCCCTTCACCGTGCGGCGCTTGCCCAGGTGGTCTGTATAGTTGACGTACCACGCCGCGTTCTTGCGATCTTTATCGCGATTCTTTTTATGGATACAGGCCATCGGGAAAACCTTTCTGCCTTCGGAGGGATGCGAATAGTCAATTGTTGATCGAACACCAACGGCCGTCGAGACGCCACGGGGCGTTACTGAAGCGACACCGAGCGGGCAGTGATCAGCTGCTTGTACTCCTCTTGTTGGTCGGTCGGGAGAAAGGAGTTGTCGACGAGCGCAGTCGCATCCGGCAACGCCGCGACTTGTCGTGACAACACGCGAACCGCGGTTTTCTCTGGCAACTGGCAGTATTGGGCG